>QHBL01000321.1 GCA_003244125.1 Chthoniobacterales bacterium | reverse complement strand
GGCCACTACTTCCTTGCGCGCGACCGCCGCGACGACGACCGAAATGAGCGCCGAAAGCAGACAAAGCGTGCAGCCCGCGTGAAGCACAAACGCCTGCACGCCGGTCAAAATTAATCCGCCCACCGCGAGCGAAGCCACGATGGCGCCGTAGACGAGCACAAATGGCGGATGCACTCGGCTGCGATCTGCGCCACCCCCGAGCGTCGCAATGAATTCCGCGGCGTACCCAGCAGCGCCAACGGCTGCATCGGGCACCGGCAGCAACGTTGAGACAAACGAATGCAAAACACGTCTGCTGCCATCGCCGAAGAAAGGTTCCCAGACTTGCCGCACAAAGCCAAGCTGATAAGCCGCGAGAGAACTCGCAATGCCCAAGCCGATCGCGGCCAGCCCAGCGACCGGAAGCCTCGCGCTCCAGCGTGACGGATTCGCCGACGGCGCCGAACTCCGGCGGCTTCGCGCAGTATGTAAGGTGGATGTCTTCAGCGTTTCACCTTGCCGGTACCATCTTCGTGCCGAAATGAGAAACGACACCGTTAACGACTTAACAAATTTTCTTAAGCGCAGCTGCGGCTGACGCCTGAACGCGAGGGAAAATCCGTTTCGTGAATCGCTCCCCGCTTCACGCGCGCGCCAGCGGCGATTTGAACGAGCGCCACACGCTGCTGTCGTTCTTCAGCATGAACATGAATGCCCGAACACTTTTCACATCAATGCTTCTCGTTAGCGCAGCTGCTGTCGCCCGCGCGCAAATAAGTCCTTCACCAACTTCAACACCGGCCCCGAACGCATCGCCGAGCGCGACGGTCTCGCCCTCTGTTTTGCCTGGCGCGTGGGATCCGTTCGCCGAGATGCAACGCATGCAGACCGACATGAACAACTTCTTTTCGCGCGCCATGAGCGAGTTCGGCACGAATCAGAACTTCCTTTCCACGCGCAACGAGCCGGGATTCTCCTCCACCATCGATGTGCGCGACAAAGGCGATCACTACGAAGTGCACGCGTTCCTGCCCGGCAGCGAAATTAACAACGTGAAAGTGACCGCCGAATCGCCCAACCGGCTGCGGGTGACTGCGATCCAGTCCAAACAGGAGAAGAACATGAGCAAGAACGGCGAAAGTGTGATGAGCGAGTTCGGCGAATATCAGCAGCTCGTCACGTTGCCAGGACCGGCGAATACAAAGGCGATGAAGGTCGAGCGCAAAGAACACGAAGTCGTCGTTACGNNTTACCGTTCCGAAGAAGAATGGGTAAAACGTTTGCACACCGCTGCTGCATCCGTTGAGCGAACGCTCAGAGCTGAGAATTTTCGCGTGACACCCACTGCTGCCGCCGCAAAGAAAAGGAATGCCACCGTGCACGTCACTTTAAATGCAGCGCAGCAAGACAGTGGGCCGCGGCACGCCGGCATCCACGATCAAGCGCAGCGCGATGATTCTCGGCCAGTTACTCGTCACCGGCGCGGGTATCTTCTACGTTTTTCACAGCGCCGAAACTCGCGGGCAAATCGCGACCGCGCTGCGCCACGCCAGCTGGCAGTGGCTCGTCCTCGGCTGGTTCGCCTACGGAAGCGTGGAGGCGCTGGCGACGACGCGGTGGCGAATGCTGTTGCGCATCCAAAACATCCGGCTCGGCTGGTGGCGCGCGGGCGCGATCGTGATCGTCGGTTTGTTCTTCAACATGTTTTTGCCGGGGCTGATCGGCGGCGATGTCATGCGCTTGTATCTGCTTTTCAAGGAAGCGCCACGCCAGCGTGGCCGCGGCACGCTCGCGGTGACGATGGATCGATTGCTCGGTCTGCTCTCGATCACCTTCCTCGCGCTCACGGTGGTGGTATTTCGCTTTCGCTGGTTGAACAGTTCACCGGCGACTGCGCGCATCACTTATCTCGCGCTCGTAATTCTCGGCGCGGCGTTCACTTTCGTTACCTTGCTTTTCGCCGCGGCAGCGTTCGGTTTCGCGAAGAAATTGCCGAAGCGTTTGCCGCTGCGCCACATCATCGTGGAATCGGCAGACGCGCTCGATCTTTACCGGGCGCGTATCGGCACGACGACTCTCGCGTTTTTCCTCACCGTCGCCTCCCATCTCGCCTACTACTTCAGCTTTTACTGCGCGGGTCGATCGCTGCGCGACGCAAACACGCCCACCGCCAGTGTGAGCGAGATGCTCAGCATTATGCCGCTGGTCAATGCCATCACCGGCGTGCCGATTTCCTTCGGAGGAGTCGGCGTGCGCGAAACGCTTTTCCAACATTTCCTTGGCAACCTGGCGCACGTGCCTGCGGCGATCGCGGCGCTCTCGGCATCGCTCGGCTTCGCCGTTCAGGCGTCGTGGGGCGTGCTCGGCGGCGTCGCATTCCTTATCCTGCGCTCGATGCGCCGATGAACTCTGACTGGCGCACAGCCGTTCCTTGAGCGTAAATAAGAACTGCGATGCTCTCGGATAATGGAGTCAAAATCGCGCAATCTGAGGCGCGCGATTTCCAGAAGCGTCTCGAACGAATCGAGGAACTGATCGCCGCGATCGATGCCTGCCCCGATCAGTCAATGCGGGCGCGAACGCGCGAGCTTGTGCAGACACTGCTCGAGCTGCATGCCAGCAGTTTGAATCGCGTGCTGGAAACGATTTTCGATTCCAGTTCCAGCGGCCAGAGGCTGATCAACGAGCTGGCGGAGAACGATCTTGTTTCGAATTTGCTGCTCCTGCACGGCTTGCATCCGCTCGATTTGGAGACGCGCGTGCGCGCCGCGCTGGACAAAGTGCAGCCGCGACTGGGATTGCATGGAGGGAGTGTGAACCTGCTCGGCGTCACGCCCGAGGGCACGGTGCGTTTGCAGCTTGCAGGAAATTGCGAAGGCTGCCCCTCTTCACGCATGACTTTAAAATATTCCATCGAAGAAGCGCTCTACGCGGCTGCGCCCGATATTGCCGCGCTGGAGGTGGATGGGCTGGTGGCGGAACACGCGCCAGCGACAGCGAATCCGAAATTTGCAGAATGTCCCAGCCCCAATGGCAACGGCCACATCCCACAAGAAGGAGGTAACCGATGAGCAAACAACCAGTGCCCGATCACGTTAGCGGAACACCCAAAGGCGAAGAGCAGGCGTTGAGCGATCATGAACCCGGACGCGATCCGGAACGGAAGAATTATCGCAGCGCGCGCGATTCCACCGGAATCAATGCCGATAAACGGCAGCCGATTTTGCCGGTGATGCCGAATATTCCGCCGGCGTAAACGCGAATTTTCGCAGAAGATTTGAGTTGGAAGGCAGACGCGTCAGCGCTTCTGCGCTTCGGCATTAACGACCAGTTTCGCCAGCTTCGTCGGCTTCTGGTCACTCGCCCGTTCTTCCTTGAGCGTGGCTTCGAGGGCTTTGAGCAATTGCTTTTTTTCGCCGAGCCGTTTCGCGTACGCCACCGCGCAACCGTAGCCAGCGATCTCATAATGCTCGACCTTCTGCGCGGCGGCAATTAACCCCGCATCCAGCACTTCGTCCGCCGCATCTTCATCCATCATTTCCGACCCTTCCTCGAGCAGACCCTGCATGCCTTTGCACTTTGTTCCGCGAGTCGATTCGCCATGTTGTTCAAGCGCGAACTTCAGTCGGCAGCGCTTTGATAATCTGCGTTTCGGCGCTGTAGAGGTCTTTTAACTCGTGCAGGTAAAGTTCCTTCAGGCTGTTTAGCTTCATGCCACGAATTTCGTGCGCCAGGGCTTCTTCAGCCGCTTCAGCTACTTTTCTGCGAGCAGATCCGCCATGAAAATCTGCCGCGCGACTTCACGCGCTTTCTCTTCCACGCGCTCGAATTGATCCACCGCGCGCTTCTCAAGTTCATCAAAATCGAACTCGGTCAGGCGCGGCATTTCTTTCTTCACAGCGCCAAGATTTCGCCAGAGTGAACGTTTGCCGGTAATGCCGAGAACGAGACTCTCGAGTGATTGCAGCAGCGCCAGATTCGGATCACCCGCGTCTCCAATGCGCAGCTTGACTCGGGAAAACTTCTCGGCCACCCACGCTCCCGCGTTGCGCACGGCGCTTTCGTCAACCTCGAGATGTTTCATCAGACGTTTCAGCTCGTTTTGATCCGCGTCGATGTCGACGCGCAGTGTCCGCAGAAACGCTTCCAGTGGTTTGCCCTCATGGGCATCAATCATATGGTCAAGCATGTCCAAAGCGCCGACGGATCCGGCGAGATGATCCTTCAAATAAATGGGCAGGTCTTTCATCAGCACTAAGGAATAGCGGAGGAAACGGCTCGCAGAAAGCCAAATGACATCGGCTTGGCTTGAAAATGCGCGTGCGTAATATGCGTAGTGCGTTCGTCGTCTTTCAGGGCCTTGAGACGATTCGCCGGCGACCAGCCAGCGTCATCGGACCTCGCGCGCAAACCGGCGGAGGAGCATTGCGAATTATGCAATGTGCGGCTGCCCCCGGAGCACCGTCACATGCTGGAGACGGCAACGCGCCGTATCGTCTGCGCGTGTGGTGCCTGCACCATGACATTTGTGCCGGTGGTGAATGGCCGGTTCAAAGTCATTCCGCGTGATGCGCGCGCGCTCCCAGAATTTCGGATGAGCGATGCGGAATGGGAAAACTTCGCGCTGCCCATCAGCCTCGCGTTTTTCTTCTACAACACGCCTAACGAGAAGATGGTCGCGATGTATCCCAGCCCGGCCGGCGCGACCGAGTCGCTGCTGCCGCTTACTGCCTGGGAATCGTTAGCCCGACAGAACGCCGCGCTGCAAAACCTGGCGCCCGATGTGGAGGCGCTGCTGGTCAATCGTGTGCGCGAAACCCGCGCCTATTACATCGCGCCGATTGATAAATGTTTCGAGCTTGTCGGCGCCATTCGGATGCATTGGCGGGGGTTTTCCGGCGGCGAAGAAGTCTGGCTCGAAATCGATCGCTTCTTTGCCCAGTTGAAAGAAACCAGCCGGTAGCAGTCGCGTCATGCCCAATCTCGCCTTCAAAGTTCTCGGGGTCGCGCCGGCTTATCGCGGTTTGGTGCCGTTACTGCATTTTAAGCTCGAGATCACGAACCAGCCCGCGGACGAAACGGTGCAGAGCATTATTTTGCAGACGCAAATCCAGATTCAATCGCCCCAACGCGCCTACGCCGCGGGCGAGAAGGAAAAATTAATCGAACTCTTCGGCACGCCCGATCAATGGGGCAACACTTTGCGGAATAAACTTTGGACGCTCGCCACCACCAACATCCCCAGTTTCCAGGCGAAAACTGAAGCGGCGCTCTCGGTTCCGTGCAGTTTCGATCTTAACCTCGCGGCGACGAAATATTTTTACGCCCTTGAAGGCGGCGAAGTGCCGCTCCTCTTTCTCTTTAGCGGCACCATTTTTTATGCGAACGCCGATGGCCGCCTGCAAGTGCAGCAAATTTCTTGGAATTGCGAAGCGACCTATCGCATGCCGGTGGCGCTCTGGCAGGAATTGATGGAGCACCATTATCCAAATAGCGCGTGGGTGGTGCTGGAACGGGAATCGTTCGATCGCTTGTACGAATTCAAGCGGCGGGCGGGACTGACTTCGTGGGAGCAGGTCGTGGAGCGGTTGCTAGGGGAAGCAATGACGAAATCCGAATGACGAAGGCCGAAACAATGTCGAATGACGGAGGTCAAAAATTCGGGCTGTTCGGATTTCGGCGTTGGAGTTTGGTCATTGTTTCGAGCTTCGTCATTCGAGCATCGTCATTTCCCCCATGAACCGCGAAATTCTCGAGCGGGTGGTGGATGCCGTTCTTTACGAGGGTTACATCCTCTATCCCTACCGCGCTTCCTCGAAAAAAAATCAGCGGGAACGTTTCACCTTCGGCCGAATTTATCCGGAAGATTACGCGATTGCGCAGCAGGGCCGCGAACCGTTTCTGATGCAGACGCAATGTCTGGTGCGGAACGAATCGAAAGATGCTCGCGTCCGGATCGAGATTCGTTTCCTGCATCCGATGGCGCGAGAGATTGGCCGGCTGGCGGCGCCGGTCGATCAAATTGCGCCCGGGCACGAACCGGCGGTTGAATTAACTCCGGAGCTGCGGGTTGATGGAAAACTTTATCAGGCCTGGCACGAAGCTGTCGAGCGGCAGGTGGCGGCGCCAGTTTTCCCGCTGAGCGAGCCACGGCAACAAACACAGAAATTTCATTTTCCGGCCACGCGCGCGGTCGAACCGATCCGCGATGAGAAGGCAAAAATTGCGGCGCTGCTCATTCGGCGGCAGGAAGCGATCGAGGGCGAAATCGAAATTGGCGTCGAGGCGATCGACCCGGTGATGATGAAACTAACGATTCGTGTGTTGAATCGCACGCGCGTGCCCGCGAACGAACTGGAAGAGCAGGACAAAATCATCCTGCGCACGTTTGCCTCCGCCCACACCATCATTTGGGCGGAAGGCGGCGAATGTCTTTCCCTGCTCGATCCCCCGCCAGAATACGAAGCGGCGGCGAAAGCTTGCAAAAACGTCGGCGCCTGGCCGGTGCTGGTCGGCGACCAGGACAAGCACGAGCGCGACACCATGCTCTCGTCACCGATCATTCTCTACGATTACCCGAAGATCGCGCCCGAAAGCGCCGGCAATTTGTTCGACGGCACGGAGATCGACGAGATTCTCACGCTGCGCATCCAGAGCATGACCGAGGAAGAAAAGGCGGAGATGCGCAACATCGATGAACAGGCCCGGCGAATTCTCGAGCGCACCGAATCATTGTCGCAGGACCATTTGCTGCAGATGCATGGCACGATGCGCGAGCGGCAGGAATCGAATGAACAATTCTTTAATCCGGGCGAACGGCGGCAGACGGTAACGGTGAGCGGGGTTGAATTAAAGGTGGGCGACCGCGTCCGTATCCAGCCGAAACGGCGTGCGGACGCATTCGATCTGATCTTAAAAGGCAAGATCGCCATTATCGAAGCGATTGAAGAAGATGTGCAGAACGAGGTGCATCTCGCGCTGGTGCTGGAGGATGATCCCGGCCGCGAGCTGGGAATGGCGCGGCAGCCGGGGCACCGTTT
>QHBL01000416.1 GCA_003244125.1 Chthoniobacterales bacterium | reverse complement strand
AGGTGAGAGGTGAGAGGTGAGAGGTGGATTCATCGCGCGCGTTGACTTCTCACCTCTCACGTTTTGTTCCTTATCGGTGACACGTGTAGCAATCCGTTAGTCCCGCAGTGTGAACATTGTTCTGCTTCAGCAGTCGTTGCCCCAGCGCTAGCTGATCCGGCGGCGGTGCGTAATCCATGCTAACGACGTCTGACTTTGGCCGAAGGAAACGTTGCGGCTGGCGATGACAGTCCAGGCACCAGCGCATGTAAAGTTCCTGTGTTTTCCAGGTGAGCGGCATCTCGTTCACCTGGCCGTGACAGGTGGCGCAGGCGACGCCTTTGTTCACATGAATGCTGTGATCGAAATAAACGTAATCGGGCAGATCATGGACGCGTGTCCATTTGAGCGGCTGTCCGGTTTGCCAGCTGTCCCGCACCGGCTGGAGCATGGGCGCGTCTTTCCAAACCTGCGAGTGACACGTCATGCATGTCTCCGTCGGCGGAATGCCGGCAAAGGAGGATTGCTCGACTGATGTGTGGCAATAGCGGCAATCGATGCCGAGGCCGCCGACGTGATGCTTGTGGCTGAACGGCACCGTTTGCTCGACCGGCGTGTCTACCTGCGTCCAGAAATCTGAGCGCGCGTAAGCGTAGAATGCCGCGGATATGCCGATCACAATAAATGGAATGCCAATCAGCGTGAGCCGTGCGATGGCATTGGCGCGCTTTTTAAAAAGCTGTCCCATACTGGCGGCATCGGTGCGGCCTTCCATTGAACCGTGCCGCGTCGCGCGCAGCAATCGCGAAATGCTTTGTGCCCGATCACCCGAAAAATTCGTAGTGCATGAGCGGCCAGAAGTGCGGAGCTACTGGGCGCAGACATCCCGCTGCTGCGCCCGAGACGAACCATTTCCGAGTCGTTAATGAAGATGTTTGCCGTCGTCATTGAGAACAAAACCTTGCCCGTGGAGGAGAACATAATCTGGTCGGTGCAATGGCTGAAACTCGGGATTGAGACAATCGGCGCGGCCTTAATCGGGATCGGGATCATCGTCGCGATCGTGCAATTGGTGAGGCAGTTTGCCGCGCGTGAGGCGGCTGAGTTCACCGCGATTCGGCTGGTGCTGGCGCGTTATCTTGCGCTCGCGCTCGAGTTCCAGCTCGGCGCCGACATTCTCTCCACCGCGATCGCGCCGAGCTGGGAGGAGATCGGCAAACTCGGCGCTATCGCTGTCATCCGCACAGGGCTGAATTATTTTCTCTCGAAAGAAATGGAGAGTGAACGGCGTTTGCGCCAGGCTGAGCGACAGGTGGCGTAATCGCACATACGCGGCTAGCTCCCACGTTTCGGCTTCTCGAATTCGGCCGTGGAAAGCCGGCATCCCGTGCGTGCTTGATTTTCGGGCGCCAGGCTCCGCTCAGCGAACAATCATGCCGCCACTTAATCTTCGCCGAAGATCTGCACGGCGAAAGGTATGGTGGTCAAGACGCCGACCAGCACAAGCGCAATACCCGCCGCGCGACGCTGACGATCGTCCATTTTTGTACTTATGAGCATTGCCACTCCGGCGCCCAGCGCGGCACGTGTCATTGCGAAGCAAACCCAGCTCGGGCAGCTTCAGTTCAATGGTTTTCATGTCCGACTCATCCTTTCATGCCCATCCAAATTCAACCACTGAGATGTAGAGCAGTCTGGTGATCAGTCCAACCGCGGCAGTCACAGCGATTCTCAGGTATGCCTGCAAAATCCAAGAAACAGCAGATGGCGGCCGGCGCCGCACTCGCGGCCAAGCGCGGCAAGAAATCGAAAAGCTCTCTTCGCGGCGCGTCAAAGCACATGGTCAAATCAATGAGCAAAAAAGAGCTCGAAAAAATGGCGAGCACCAAACGCAAGAACCTCCCAAAGCGCGCCAGCATCTCGAAGAAATCAAAAAGCAAAAAATAGCCGGACAGCGCACGGCGAACGAGTGGCCGCGCGTTTCGAGGCCGCTGGTCTGACTGCAATTCCTTGCACTGAAGCAAGTGCAGTGCAGTAGGATTGCCGCGGATGAAAGACCTGGCCGCGCAGTTTCATCGTTTTCACGATAAGACGCGGCCGATCATTGGCACGCTGCTCTACGGGCTGGCCGCGAGCCTCGCCGCGGTAGGATTTCAGCTCGCGATCAATCGGCTTTATAATTGGTGCTACAAAGTGCCGGCGGCGGACGGCTTTTGGAGATTCATCTGGGTGACGCTCGCCGTTATCGTCGTGACGTCGCTCATCACGGGCTGGCTCCTGAATTCGTTCGCGCCGGAAGCTGCCGGCAGCGGGATCCCGCAGGTGAAGCTGCGGTTCTTGAAAGAATTTGGCAGCGCGCCCCGACGCATCGCCTGGATCAAATTCGTTGCCGGCGTCATCAGCATCGGCGGCGGGCAGAGCCTTGGGCGCGAGGGACCGACGGTGCAGATCGGCAGCAATCTCGCTTCAACGCTTGCCGGCATTCTTGGCGTGACGAAACAGAACCGGCGCGCAGCCAGTGCTGCGGGCGCGGCGGCGGGTTTGTCGGCTGCGTTCAACGCGCCGCTGGCGTCGGTCGCGTTCGTGCTCGAAGAAATCATCGGCGATCTGAACAGCCGTTCGCTGGGTGCGGTCCTGCTCGCATCGGTCGTCGGCGCATTTGTGGTGCACGCGTTTATCGGCGCGCAGCCGGCATTCGTTTTGCCAGAAATCCATGAACCGAGCTGGCGCGGCTACCTGCTCATGCCGATCTCGGCCGCGTTCGCCGCGCTGGTTGGGATCATTTTCCAGCGCGTCACATTATCGCTGCGTTCGCGCTGCAAGAATGTGCGCACGATTCCGCGCTGGCTGCTGCCGTTGTTTGGCGGCCTAACCACGTGGGTTATCGGTATGGCCGTATTTGCAATGACCCGTCGCCTCGGCGTCTTCGCCCTCGGCTATGATGATTTGTCCGACGCGCTTGTGCATGGAATGGCGTGGCGCATCGCGCTGCTCCTGGTCGCGGGCAAACTCATCGCCACCATCGCGAGCTACGGCTTCGGAGGTTGCGGCGGAATTTTTTCGCCTAACCTTTTTCTCGGCGCGATGTGCGGCATTGTCGTCGCCGGCCTCGGCGCGCACTTCCTCGCGCTGAATCGTTCCGACGATTTACTCCTCGCCATCGGTGGAATGAGTGCGTGTCTCGGCGCAGTCGTGCAGGCGCCGGTCACGGCGATTCTCATCATTTTTGAAATGACGCACCAGTTTGCCGTCGTGCCGGGGCTGATGCTGGCCGGCCTCGTCAGCCAGGCGCTCGCACGCTCGCTCGAGCGTCACAATTTCTACGATGAAGTTTTGCTTCAGGACGGCCATCAAATCGAACATCTCATTCCACCGCGCGATCTGCGCAGCTGGCAAAACCTGCCCATTTCCGCCATCGCAAATTTCAAGCCGGTGGTGATTACCGAGACGAATCGTGACGCATTGAAACAATTGCTGACCGACCACCCGTACCGTCATTTTCCCGTGGTCGAGAATGGGCGCGTGAAAGGGATTGTAACGCGGCGCGAAATCGAGGCCGCTGTGCTGGAAGGCCGTGCTTTGCAATTCGAGCCTGCTCTGAGCCGGCGGCCAGGCGATTCCATTCGCGATTCACAAGCAGCCTTGATCGAATCGACCACGAACACCGTCGTCCTCACCGACGAAGAGAACGGGAAACTGCTGGCACTCGTCACGCTTCACGATCTGCTGCGCGCGCAGGTCGCAATGAGTGACCGCGAACGCATCCGATGAACGGGTGGTGCGACCTTTTCGCACACTTTGTTACGACAGTTTCTCAACGCCCGCTCAGTTAGCGAGGGCTCAGTCAAAACATAGGCTCAAGTAAGCCCTTCTGCTTTCTGCGCATGTTAATGGCCGCCTCATTTTTGAATCATCTGCAGTCGCCACTACGCGCCGGCTTACGGAGTTTGATTCTCGGCGCGGCGCTTCTTGTTGTCGCCGGATTTCTCGCCGCCTCGATGCTGACGAAAGTGGAGGCGAGCTCGTGAGCATCGGGCGGAAACAGTGGGCGATCGCTGAGGGCTGGATTCCCGGGTGGAGTCATGGGCCGGAACCGGAGATGTTGAGTCACGAGACAGCGTGCATTCTCAACGCCAACGACACCGACGCGCACCTGGAGATCACGATTTACTACAGCGACCGCGATCCAGTCGGACCCTATCGAGTCACCGTGCCGGCGCGCCGCACCGAGCACATCCGTTTCAACAACCTCACGGATCCGGAGCCGATTCCGGAAGCGACCAATTACGCGAGCACGATTGATTCCGATGTGCCAATCGTGGTGCAGCACACCCGGCTCGATTCGCGGCAGGCGGAGAATGCATTGATCACAACCATCGCCTTCCATTCCGATGAGTGAATACCCGGGAGGGCGCGACCGCTCGCCGCGCGGACAGGTGGAGGACGGCCCATCCCTAAAAGTCAGCTTTGAGCGCGAATAAGTAATATGGCTGACCAAGTTTCCGATTTTTTAGTGAAGCGGCTCGCGGCCTGGGGCATCAAACATTTACGGTTTTCCCGGTGACGGCATCAACGGAATCATGGGTGCGCTCGATCGCGCCGATGGGCTCCTGAAATTCGTGCAGGTGCGGCATGAGGAAATGGCGGCGTTCATGGCCTGCGCGCACTCGAAGTTCACGGGCGAAGTCGGCGTTTGTCTGGCCACGAGCGGGCCGGGCGCGATTCATCTGCTCAACGGTCTGTACGACGCGAAAATGGATCACCAATCGGTCGTCGCAATCGTGGGCCAATCGGCGCGCGCAGCGCTCGGCGGCGATTACCAGCAGGAAGTCGATCTCATCTCGCTCTACAAAGATGTGGCGAATGAATTCGTGCACATGTGCTCGGATCCGGCGCAAATGCGACATCTCGTCGATCGCGCGGTGCGAATCGCGAAGGTCGGCCGTTGTGTCACCTGCATCATTGTTCCTAACGACGTTCAGGAACTCGACGCGGTGGAGAAACCGCCCCGCGCACATTCGACCATCCATTCCGGCATCGGTTTCCCGTCGCCGCGCATTATTCCGAGCGACGCGGATCTGCGCAAAGCAGCTGACATTTTAAACAGCGGCAAAAAGGTTGCGATGCTCGTCGGCGCCGGCGCGCTCGGTGCAGCGGATGAAGTCGCCGAAGTGGCCGACCTGCTCGGTGCCGGCGTGGCGAAAGCGCTGCTGGGAAAAGCGGTGTTGCCGGATGATTTGCCTTACGTCACCGGCTCGATCGGACTTCTCGGCACCAAGCCGAGCTGGATCATGATGACTGAGTGCGACACGCTGCTCATGGTCGGCAGCAACTACCCCTACTCGGAATTCTTGCCCAAGCCGGGCCGGGCGCGCGGCGTGCAGATCGACATCGATCCTGCGATGCTGTCGATCCGCTATCCGATGGAGATCAATCTGGTCGGCGATTCGGCGGCGACCCTGCGCGAATTGATCCCGCTGCTGCGACGAAAAGAAGATCGCGGATGGCGCGAGAACATCGAAAAAAACGTCGCCGAATGGTGGCGCGTGCTGGAAGCACGCGCGATGCATCCGGCCGAGCCGATCAATCCCGAACGCGTATTCTGGGAAGCCTCATCGCGCCTGCCGGACAACTGCATCCTCGCCTCGGATTCGGGTTCGTCGGCGAACTGGTATGCGCGCGACTTGAAAATCCGCCGCGGCATGATGGCTTCGTTGTCGGGCTGCCTGGCCACGATGGGGCCGGGCGTGCCGTACGTGATCGCGGCCAAGTTCGCGTTCCCCGATCGCGTGGCCGTCGCATTGGTCGGCGACGGCGCGATGCAGATGAACGGCAACGCCGAACTCATCACCATCGGCGATTACTGGAAGGAATGGTCCGATCCGCGCCTGGTGATCCTGGTCCTCAACAACCGTGACTTGAACCAGGTGACCTGGGAGGAGCGCGTGATGATGGGCGACCCGCGCTACGATGCCGCGCAACACGTGCCGGATTTTCCGTACGCGCGCTACGCCGAGATGATCGGCCTGAAAGGCATCATGGTCAACAAGCCGGAGGATCTCGGCGCGGCGTGGGATGCGGCGTTCGCAGCCGATCGCCCATGCGTGATCGAGGCGATCACTGACCCGGAAGTGCCGCCGCTGCCGCCGCACATTACCTTCAAGCAGGCGATCGCTTTTTCCGAATCGATGTTGAAAGGCGATTCCGGCACGGCGGGGATGATCAAGGAATCCGCGCGCGAAATGCTGGCCACTTTTTTCCCGGGCAAGGACAAATAAGGAGCAACCGATGCAAATCGATCACGCGCAGACCCGATGCGAACATCCCGGTTGCGGCTGTGCAGCCAAGGCGGGCGAACATTTTTGCAGCGAGCACTGCCGGCAAGCCGCACAGACCACCGGCGCGGGCGACCGCGATAAACGTGGCGCGTGCGCTTGCGGACATCCGGAATGCGACCAGGCGTAATCGATTCCGGAATATTCCGAGGAAGCATCGCATGGACGGAAGCCAACCAACCAAACGCGGCTCGCTGCCGCTGCCCGCGTACACCGCACAACTCGAGCGCGATTTGCGCGGCGCGATCGAAGGCGAGGTTCGCTTCGATCCAGGATCACGCGCGATCTACGCGACCGATAGCTCCAACTACCGGCAACCGCCGATCGGCGTCACGATCCCCAAATCCATCGACGACGTGATCGCTATCGTGGCCGCCTGCCGCCAGTACGCGGCGCCGCTGCTATCGCGCGGCGGCGGCACCTCGCTCGCCGGCCAATGTTGCAACCATGCGGTGGTGATGGATTTTTCCAAATATCTGCACAACATGCTCGAACTCGATCCAAAAGCCAAACGGGCGCGCGTGCAACCGGGGTTGATCCTCGACGACTTGCGCGACGCCGCCGAGCAGCACACGTTGACCTTCGCACCCGACCCTTCGACCCACAGTCACAACACGCTGGGCGGGATGATCGGCA
>QHBL01000313.1:1230-4023 GCA_003244125.1 Chthoniobacterales bacterium | reverse complement strand
TTTGGCGAAGCTCGCGCCCAGCAGGTTCACCGGCATTTGCGCAGGACCGATGTAATAGCCGAGCAATCCCGGCAGCCGATGCAGCCAGCGCGGATCGCGCGTGATGCTGCCTACCATCGCTGGCAGCATGGCGAGCAGGAAAGTCGCGCCGCCGGCCAGCACGGGCGGCAGAAAAACACTGAGCCCGAGAGCGACGCCGCTAAAGAATGTCACCGTCACGCACATCTCAGCTACGCCCAGCCAGAGCAGCGGACTGAGCGAGACATGCCACCAAAGCGCCACGAGAAGTGCGCCCGCAATTCCGATCGCGAGAAAACCCCAGAGAAAAAGCAGCACGCCGAGCCAGCGGCCGAGGAGATAGACCACGCGTTCCACCGGACGCGACATAACGTGGACGATAGTGCGCCCGGAAATTTCCGACGAGATCGCGATTGCGCCAAGAAAGAGCGCGAGGAACAGCGCTGCCGTATTCCAGATTTGGAGAATGCCGCGAACCAATTGCGCCACCATGGTGGTGAGCATCTTTGTTTCACCCGCGCGTTGAGCCATGCGCATGAAAAACATTTCCGAGCTGATGCCAGCCACGACGATGACCGCGAGCACGAGCACGATGTAGAAGACGCGCCGCCGCAACGTTTCCTGAAATGCGGTGAGCGCGATGGCGCGCAGCTTAGCCACTGGAGCTTCCTCCTGCATGTTGCATGTAAAGGTCCTCCAGCGAACGCGCCCGCTGCACCGCGCCGATCTCCGCCTCCGCTTCGAGCAGCCGCCGCAACAACGCATTCTTCTCCGCCGCCGCGCAACGGACAATCATCGTGCCGTTTTTCTCATCGCGGATATTTGCGCCAGCCACATGCTCCAGCACCCCGGCGGTGGGCGCGAGCAGCTCGATCTCCCACTCGTCCGAGCTCGCGCGCAACGCGTTCATGTTTTCCGAGAGCGCGACGCTGCCCTGCCGCAAAATGAGCACGTGATCGCAGGTGCGCTCGACATCGGCCAAAATGTGACTGCTCAGGAACACCGTCGTCCCGCGCGCTTTCTCCTCGAGAATGATATCGGCCACGAGCTTGCGGCCTTCCGGGTCAAGGCCAGTCGTCGGCTCATCCAGGATCAGCAACTCCGGTTCGTGCATGAGCGCCTGCGCGATCCCGAGCCGTTGCACCATCCCTTTGGAAAAACTGCGGACCTTGCGTTGTGCCGCGGAGGCAAGTCCGAGCCTTTCAAGCTGACGCGCCGCGGCCGGTGCAATTTTCTGCGCCGGCATCTCCGACAAACGCCCGTAGAAATGCAACGCGCATTCCGCCGTCTTGAATCCGTAGGTGTTAAAAATTTCGGACTGAAATCCGATGCGACGCTGCGCGCTGAGATTGCCCGCCGGCAAATCGAACAGCGAAATCCGTCCCCGGTCTGGCCGCAGCAAACCGAGCAACATATGAATCGTTGTGGTCTTGCCCGCGCCGTTCGGCCCCACGAACGCCACCACGTTTCCGCGATCGACGCGCACATTCACATCGCGCACCGCGCAAACCTCGCGCCGCCGCAAACGGCTGCGGAACGATTTCGTCACGCCTTCGAGATCGATCACCGCGCTCATCTCTTCTTCGCCGCGGCCAGCTGCGTGCGCACCAGGTACTCGAGGTAACGCTCCACGCCCTCCTGCACCTGAATGACTTTGCCGTTCGGCCCAATGACCACATTCGTCGGCAAGCTTTCAATCTTTAGCTTTTCGCCGAGCGCACCATCCGCGTCGAGCAACACCGGAAAACTCACCGGCTTCTCTTTCAGATACGCGTCCAGCTTGGCGCGCTCCTTGTCTTCGGCGACGGCGAGAATCGCGAAGCCGTTTTTCTTTTCGTCGCGGTAAAGTTGCTCAAAGCCGGGCATCTCGATCCGGCACGGCGCGCACCAGCTGGCCCAGAAATTCACCAGCACCACTTTATTCGCCTTGGTCACATCACTTAGCCGCACGACTTTTCCGTCGCGGTCCGGCAGGCTAAAATCCGGCATCGGTTCACCCGTCTTGATCGTGTCGAGCGCACTCTTCTCCCGGCGCAGCTCGGTTTTGACTGCAATGCTGAACGCGGCGAAAAGACAGATGAAAACGATGGCGGCCGCGCTCTTCAACTTTGCCCATTTTGCGGTGAACCATCGGCCCCGCAAAGCTCAAACATGGGGCGCGCTGGCATTCGCGGAATGGGTTTGGTGTTGGTCGGGGAACCTGAAATCCCGTTGCGCATTTTTGCTCCTGGCCGTTGCTCTGTTTGTCACGGCTGGTTGCAGTTCAGTGGATGACAGCGCGAGTTCTTCGACGCAACACAGCGCTCCCGTTCCCGGCGAGGTGAATCCCGATGCGCCCGATGCTTCGCAGAATATGCGGACGACGCCCGGCGTGAATTTCTAAACGCTCCCGCCACATTTTGCCCAGATGCGCGAATGGAAGAATGATGGCTCGATGACTAGCCGTGGGTTCATTCGCCTCGCCGCGATCTGTCTCGCCGCCTCGAGCGCGCGCGCCGAGCCGGCGCCGCGTCATGTCGTTCTCATCGTCTGGGATGGAATGCGCGCGGACTTCGCCACCGAGCAGTACGCGCCCACGCTCGCCAAACTCGCGCGTACTGGCGTGCGTTTCCGCAATCATCATTCCGTCTATCCNNACGAATGTGAACGGCGCCGCGCTCGCCACCGGGTGTTATCCCGAGCGCAACAGCATCTGCGCGAATCTCGAGTTCCGCCCCGGTATCGATCCGCGCCACCCCTTCGACACGAGCGAACCCGAAGCGATGAAACGCGGCG
>QHBL01000313.1:0-1176 GCA_003244125.1 Chthoniobacterales bacterium | reverse complement strand
GGATGGATGTGCCTATGCGAAATCGCCCGCTCACCATCTTCGCCGGCGCGCCTATCAAAACGGAACAGCGAGATTTGTTAATAAAATTGCTCGGCCCATTTTTCGACGATCCCCGCGCGACAGCGGCGCAGCGCAATGAATTCGCCACCCGCGCGCTGACTGAGTTCCTCTGGCGCGACGGCGTTGCTGATTTCTCGCTCCTCTGGCTGAGCGAGCCCGACATGTCCGAGCACAATTTCGCGCCCGGTTCGCCGCAAGCCGTCGCCGCCATCAAGTCGGTCGATTTCGACCTCGACTCGATCCTGAGCGCGCTCGAGAAAAAGCACGCGCGCGATTCCACCGACGTGCTCGTCGTTTCCGATCACGGCTTTTCGACCATTCGGCGTTCGATCGATCTCGTCGCGCTACTCAACACCGCCGGTTTTCATGCCGGCACCTCATTGCCCCCTGCGCCGAAGCCTGGAGACGTCGTCGCGGCGGGCAACGCCGGCACTGTTTTGTTTTACGTGCACGAACATGATCACGAAACGACCCAGCGCCTCGTTGATTGGCTTCAGCACAGCGACTTTGCTGGAACGATTTTCACACGCGACAAAGCCGATGGAACATTTCCGCTCCGCGCGATCCACCTCGCTACCGCCGATTCGCCCGATGTCGTGATGGCCTTTCGCTCCTACGCTGAAACGAACCAATTCGGCGCACCGGGATTGATCGACGCGGATTGGAATCGTCCCGCCGGCGAAGGCACGCACGCGACGCTGGCCGTCACGGACATTCACAACATTTTCATCGCCGCCGGTCCTGACTTCCGGAGTGCCTTCGAAGACGACGCACCGACTGGCAACATCGACATCGCGCCGACTGTGCTCCACTTGCTCGGAATCGAAGGCAACGGACACTTCGACGGCCGCATCGTGACCGAAGCATTGCAGAAGCGAAGCAACGACGCGATTGAGGTGAAACAAGAAACGCTAACCGCCGCTCACAACGAGTGGCAGCAGGTGCTAAAAACCTCCCGAGTTGGTGAAACGATCTACTTCGATCCTGCCGCCGCTCCTACCAATCACCATGCACCGATCACCGATCACTAACTTGCAAACTGCCAGGGACAGGACTCGAACCTGCACGCCTTTCGGCACCAGATCCTAAGTCTGGCGCGTCTGCCAATTCCGCCAC
>QHBL01000136.1 GCA_003244125.1 Chthoniobacterales bacterium | reverse complement strand
AGATTGTTTCGGCGGGACGCCGAAAACCAGCACGCGCGACGCGTGCGCTACCTAGCCTGATCGTGCAATGAACGTCCAGTTTAAAATCTGGCGGGGCGATGCGGGGGGCGGCGCGTTTCGCGATTACAGCACCGAATGTTCGGAAGGCATGGTCGTGCTCGATGCCGTCCACGATATTCAGCACACACAGGCGCCCGACCTTGCTTGCCGATGGAATTGCAAAGCCGGCAAATGCGGCTCCTGCTCGGCCGAAGTTAATGGAATGCCGAAGTTGCTGTGCATGACGCGGCTGAGTGACTTACCGACCGATAAGCCGGTCACGATCGAGCCAATTAAAGCTTTCCCGATCTTGAAGGACTTGATCACTGACGTGTCATGGAACTTCCAGATTAAGAAGCGCATCAAGAAATTCAAACCACGCGCGCCTGATGCGGCCGATGGCACCTGGCGGATGCAGCAGGAGGACATCGATCGGGTGCAGGAGTTTCGTAAATGCATCGAATGTTTCCTCTGCCAGGATGTCTGCCACGTGCTGCGCGACCATCACATGCACGATCGTTTCATCGGCCCGCGTTTTCTCATCTACACCGCTGCCCTCGAGATGCACCCACTGGATACGGAGGATCGAATAGAAGAACTACGCGAAGCTCACGGCATTGGCTACTGCAACATCACCAAGTGTTGCACCAAAGTGTGCCCAGAGAATATTCAGATTACCGACAACGGTATTATCCCACTCAAGGAACGGGTGGTGGACGAGTACTACGACCCGTTAGGTTGGCTGTGGAAAATGGCGCGCCAGAAGAACGAAAGGCAGCATGGCTGAGCTAAAACGGCTCTCAGCGGAAGCTATTCCCGGCGCGCTGGAAAAAGCAGCACGTTACCGGCTGCTCAACGAGCCTGCCGAAGCGGAAAGTATCTGTCTCGACGTGCTACAAATAGATCCCGATAACCAGGACGCGCTGATCACCTTGCTCCTCGCCATAACTGATCGCTTCAGTAAAGGTTACGGCGTGAGCGATACGCAGGTAAAGGAACTACTTGGCCGACTCGAAAGCGATTACGAGCGCGCTTACTACAGCGGCATCCTGGCCGAGCGGAAGGCCAAAGCGCAACTTGCCCGCGGCACACCTGGCTGCGCCCACCTGGCCTACGAAGGATTTTGCGAAGCCATGCATTGGTTCGAAAAAGCCGAGGCCGTGCGGCCGGCCGGCAATGACGATGCTTTACTGCGCTGGAACACCTGCACGCGCATGATTGCGCGGAATCATCTTACTCCGCGCGAGGAAGAGCCAATCGAGCCGCCGCTGGAGTAGAAATGTTCTTTGCTTCTTCGCGCTCTAACCCGGCATAGCTTGCGGACGAAGACGCGGGTTTTCTGGCTGCACCATTGTTCCGCACCAGTGTGTGGTAGAACTGGTCCAGCTTACGTGCTCCTACTTCCCAGTCGAAATGCTCGCGATAGAACTCGAGCGCACCTCCTCTGAGACGTTCTACAAGGTTAGGCTGGCCACGCAGGTAACCCAAAGCCTCGACGATGCCGAGAGCGTCTACTTTCGGAAGCACCCATGCGTGCACGCCGTGTTCGACAAAACGGCCGACGTTCGTCCGCGGCAGGATCACTGGTTTACCCATGGCAAAGAACTCCGGAATTTTCGAGGGCAGCCGGTATTCGTTGAAAGCATTGGCTTCGCCGGGCTGGATGAGAAAGTCCGCCAGACTAAGAACCTTTCCGATCTCGGTGTGGTTGACATAACCAAGTTCCACAGAATACTTGCGGGCCCACTGCTCTTCCCGGCCAAGGAACGGGCAGTAATCGCGCCCTGCTCGAACCAGGGTTGTCGGAACACCCTCGCGGTTTAGCATGGCGACGGCGAGGTAAAGGCTGCGCACATCACGCGCATTGGCCGAATGCACGTTACCGGTATAACAAAGCACGATACTATTGATCGGAATGGCGAGCCGTTTTAGAAGCTTTTCATCCTTCGGCTGAGGATGAAACAGTTCAGGATTAGCTCCCGGCCAAAGGAGTAGCTGCGGAGTTTCTGGCGGCACGAACTCCTCCAGCCGATCCATGATGATGGTGATGCCGGCAGCCTGATCGAGAAAGGCCCGGTACAACCGCGGGTGAGAAAGGGAAGAAGGAAGCTTGCTGTCGGGCAGTTGTTCTGCCTCCGCGAAAGGCAGGTGCAGGTTCGCCTCGAGAATAGTTTCCTCATTGTCCTCCAGGTGAACGAGAAGCTCGAACTGGGTGGTGCGTCTCAGGTTCTCGCAAAACGCGCGCACATTTTCACGTGGCGTCCAGGCGTGAACCAGATCAGGCGAACGCGCGTCAGGAAAAATTTTCGACCAACCGTCGGACACTTCAGAAAAGGTGAAAGCTGAGTAGAGCCGTTTTCCAAGAGCAGCGCAGGTCTCCTTGTGCTTGGGAACGGCCACGGCCACATGGTGGCCGAGCGCCATGAGGTGATTAGCGAAGTAATGCACGTGGATGGCGCTGTTCGCTCCGAAATGGTGATAAAGGACGAGGAGGATGTTCAAGCTGGTTTCAGGCTGTAGTCGCCGCGTTCGGCATTCAGGTTCTTATTATAGTACGGATCACCCCGCGCAATGATATCTTCCCATTGATCCAACAGTAAATTCCGATCAACGAAATCGTAGTAGGTTTGGCGCGAGAGCGACTCATGATGCAGGAGCAGAGCCTGCGGCGTCCAAATAATTCGCAGGCCGCGTTGGCGCAGACGCAAACAAAGGTCTACGTCCTGGTAGATGGTAAAGAAATGTTCGTTGAACCCGCCGACGTCGTGAAAAAGCGATTTGCGCATCATCATGCACGCCGCCGTGACTGCTGAGACCTCACGCGCGCAGGATAAGCTTCCGGCATAGCCATCGGACTTTGCGCGAAAGCCACGCATGGCGTGATCAGCGGTGCCGCGCATGCCGAGAATAACGCCGGCATGCTGCACGGCTCCGTTTTCATGAAGGAGCAGCGCCCCAACCGCGCCCACATCCGGCTGCTCAGCGTAGTAAAGCAGCTGCTCGATCCATTGACCGGATATAATCTCGGTATCGTTGTTCAGGAAAATGAGGTATTCGCCAGTAGCGTTCTGCGCACCAAGGTTGTTGGCGCGCGAGAAGTTGAACGGATTGGGCAGATAGAAACGTTTGAGGGGATACTTTCGCATCAGCTCAATGGCTTCACTGCTCGTGGTATCGTTATCGATGAGCAGGACTTCGAAGTCAGGATAACCGGTATTATCGTAGAGGCTCTTGAGACATTTCGAGAGGAGATCCGGCGCGTCTCTGGTGGGAATAACGATGCTCACTTTCGGAAACGTGGAGCGCGGCTCCGGAACTATTTTTAATCGATGCGGCGTTGAACCAATCTTTGCCTCCGCACGAAGGCCCAGTCGTTTCAGGTGCGCGTTGACGGCTTTTTGCTGGAGCAGAGCAGCACGCGGTTTAGCGTGAGCATTTGCGGCAATGCTCCCCGGCGTTTTCCGCCAGTGATAGAGAATCTTCGGGATGTGACCAATGCGGGCGCCTGTTTCGCTTACGCGTAACATAAATTCAAAGTCTTGAACTCCATCAAAATCGCTATCAAATCGCACCTGGCGAGCAAGCGCGCGGCGTACGCAGAGTAGGTGGCCTACATACATTGCGCCGCGGAAGTATTCGGGCGACCAGTCAGGCTTGAAGAACGGTTCGATGAGAATGCCATGCTCCTCATCGAGCTTGTCTTCATCCGAATAGAGTACGTCGAATTCGTCACCTATTTTCTCTCGCAGAAGCTCGAGTGCAGCCGGATGCAAGAGGTCATCATGATCGAGAAAACAGACGAACTCGCCACTCGCCATTTCGAGCGCCTGATTGGTGGCCCCGCTGATGCCGCTGCGCGTCATATGCTTCACCTGGACGCGCGGATGCGCCGACGCGAGTGACTCGAGTGTCCGTTGCGTCTCCGCGTTACTTGAGCCGTCGTCAACAACACACCATTCCCATTCGGGCAAACTCTGGCTCAGCAAACTTGCGGCCGCTTCTATTAACCAGCGCGGCGCGGTGTTGAAAACGGGCGTGATGATGCTAAACAGCGGCGTACCTCCCGCGACGCGATCGACAGGTTGTTTGATTAAAGGAGCAAGCAGAGCTGCGGCCTGATCTGCGGTCGCGCCCGGGTAGAGAACTGGTTGACGTCCATTCGGATGAAGCGGTAGCACAATCTGTTCAGCAGTTCGTAGTTCCGGCCCCCGCGCGCGCGCTGAGCTGCCGGGGCCATCGGTGGAAGTTAATCCTGCGAGGGCTTTCTCCAGAAAGACGCGCCAGGGGCCGTTTTGCGCGATAGCTTCCAGTCGCACTGTGGTAGAAGTAGAAGCAGCTGGAAGCGTGAGAGAGAAGCCGCAGTAGAGCGCGGCGGGATCGCCACCCGCAGTCTGAGCTACATCTTCTCGCTTCAGCCCATAACGGGCAAAGTAGGATTTGCCGCCGATCTTAGTCCGCACCCCGACGATCTGGGGACCACCGCGAGTAAAACACCAGCCAGTCAGCTCGATTGAGTCTCGCGTCGCATTCCAAACGCCGGCATTGTCTAGTCCGAAGACCAGCTCCTCCGAGATGTGTCTTGTTGCCAACGGAGCTGCTTTACGACGAGAGAAATGTCTTTGTGCCTTCCATAGCGGCTTGGCTGCCTTCCAAGCCACCGACTTTTTGACTTCCGAGATCCAGTCATCACGTTCCTTAAGCCGCGCGGCGTAATCAGCCCGGCGAACTCGATGCTCCCAGAGTTCACGCTCCAAGCGTTCTACTTCGGAATTGAAGGCAGCAAGTTCCGCCTGATGCTCGTGCAGCGCCTTTTCCAGAGCGGCGCGTTCGGCTTCCTTGTCCTGTAGTTTCGTCGCCAGCGCCAGCTGCTGCTGCTCGATTTCGTGCTGTTGCTGGCGCCGAAAATCTGTGAAACAGGCAGCCAGTGTTTCACGGGATGTATCCAACCGTAGCCAAATGTCGAATTCGCCAGTTCCTTTAACATCGGTCGCCTGGAATGCGGGGACAAGAACCTGTGGATCACTGCCTAAATTCAAAATCCGGAAGACACGATCATGCGGAACAACTACCGCTGTGCCCCCCACCACCAGGCAAGATAATTCAGAAGGACCTTTCGCACGCCAAAGAGTAGTTCGGTCTTCCGATCTGATGATAATGCGCGCGATTTCTATAACACCAACTTCATTTCCAGGATCAAACCGAAGCGGAGCGCTGCCGAATCCATCACTATTCAGCAGTGGCACCCTCAGATGTTGCCATTTGCTTGCCGTGAAATCGCAGCCCGATAACGAGCCTTGGTCGAACGTACGATCACTTCGGGGATAGATTTGCAGCGACGTAACCACGGGTATATCACTCAAGCTTACTTTCTCTTCTTGCGAAGCCATCGCCGTAGCGATGGCCGCGTAATGATTGACGATCTCCCGGCGTTCGGCTTCGTCGGCAAGACAAAGTTTTTTGACAAAGGAAGGGGTCTTCTCCGAGACTGCCGTTTTCTTCCACACCCCCAAGCCATGTCCGAATTCGAAGACAAAGGAAGTCTTGCTATCTGCAATCTCCTTCCACAAGCGCCACACGCCGAACCCTCGTTCCCGCATTGTAACATCGTGAAATAAAATCAGCCCTTCTGCCGAAACCTTCGGCAGCCAGCTTTGAAAATCGTGCTTTACATCTTCATAGCGGTGGGCGCCGTCTATGTGAAGTAAGTCGATAGATGCTTCGGCAAAGTGAGACAATGCTTCGTTGAAGGTCATCCTGAACAATTTCGAAAAGCTGGAGTATCTGGCGTTATAAGCCTCGACTTCGCGTCCAATCTCTGGACCGTACATGCCTGAGTGAACGTCTCCATGCCATGTATCGACGCCGTAACATTTTGTCGAGAGCCTGTTTTCCTGCACCGATTGACAAAATGCGAAGTAGGACTCGCCTCTGTATACTCCTAGCTCGACGAAAACGGAAGGTTTCAGTTCCGACATTAGGTCCCAGGCGAAAGGCAGGTGCATACTCCATGCACCGCCGAGGTAGCGCGTAATCGGAGGAGGCGGATAGCTCATAACGCTACCAGACTCTCATGCCTTCGCGCGACCGGGTAGTGCACGGGAGAAAAGAGTGGCTGAGGGCCATCGACCCATGACTGGTAAACCGGCAGCACGAAGCATGCATCCATTGCTTTGGCTGCAATACACTCAGCCTGTGTAAACCAATGACTGAAAGCGACACGATCCTGGCCATATAAATCAGAAAAGATAGCGCGAAGGTCAGACCGGCGCCGATGTAGATAACCGCCAAGATTGGTGATTACCGGCGCGATCCTGCCATGATGAGGGTCTCTCTCAGCCACCGCGTTAAACCACGCATAGTAACTTGCCTCCGATGTGCGATCGCCTGCTACATCGCCGAGCGCGAAGTCGAGGGGAAAGAAACTAAGTTCTGACAAAGCAGGTGGGACTCGCGACAGCTCAACATCGGGCGGAACAGGTCCCGCGAAGCTTGTCTCGTATCCGAGCCATTCCATCTGCGCCGGATACGGTGCCATTCGGCCAAGCATGGCGATGATGCGCTCAGGTAGATTTGTCTTCCACCCCGCAACTCCGCCGCCGCGGAAAAACAATCCTTTTTCACCGGCCGCGGCTCGCATGGTCTCAAGCCGGCATCGTTGCACCGCTTCCTCAATAGCTTCGTCACTGATAGGACAAATGTCGTTCGTCAAAGCCCGCAAAATCTGATCAGGAGAACGCCATAAGTCCTCATACCGCACGCCATAGCTCAAGCCCCGTTGCAGCCAAGCGATAGAAAAGTTCACAGATCGGAAAAATTTATCCCTAACAAAAGTCTCCAGCTCCTTACTCCAAGGCACCTGAGGGCGTTCGTCCTCATCTGCCCGGGGGCGACGAAGTAATCGCACTGTTTCGGAATCGATCTGCGTTTTGCCTGCGAAATTTTGGACGTAATGGTGAACAGAGACGAGAGTATCGGCTGGGTGACGAACTGTGGTCACAAAGACGATGCCTTGCTCCTGCGCCCAGCGCACGAACGGCTCAAATGGAGGAAAATGTTGATGGGCAATCCAGCGCGGCCCCAATGCTTCGTACACAACCGGATCGAAATCGCGCCAGAATTCAGGCGACGGAACATCGATAACAGGAAGGTTGTAGGCTTTACTGAGCAGGCACTTCAGCCATGTATTACCAGTCTTCGGCGTGCTAACGACGAGTATTCTTAATGTGTCAGCCGGCTCCATCTATGTAAGTGCCCGCCTCGATGCGTCAGCAGATCGCTTCACAAGCGATATCCTGCATTCAAAGCATCCGCATGGAACATTCGCACAGTATCGAGCGATAGTTCGGTCAGATCGAGTCCGGCCAGTTTCATCGCCTTGCTCAGAATATCATGTGGCACAGTCACGATGTGACAGCCACATGCCGCCGCCTGAAAGATATTCAGCACCTCACGAACGCTCGCCCATAGTAACTCTGTCCGGGGCAGCTCACGAAGCAGACTCCGCGAGTCACGCATCAGCGGGAGCGGGTCTACTCCGGTGTCCGCCACTCGGCCGGCAAAGACAGACACAACCGTCGGAACTTCCACGTTCAAAACCTCGGCCACTGCTTCCACCTGCTCACGCGTTAAAACTGCCGTGATGTTCAGCTGCACTCCATCGGCGCTGAGTTCCCGGATGGCCGGAACGGCAGAGTCTCCGCGCGTATTCGTAATAGGTATTTTGACGTAGACATTATCCTGCCAGCCGCTGATCATTCGTGCCTGCCGCCTCATTTCCGGAAACTCATCCGAAAAAACTTCGAATGAGATCGGTTTGTCTTTCACTACTTCAAGGATCGACCTGGCGAATTTCTCGTAGTCTGTAATGCCGACCTTTCGCATGAGTGTCGGATTCGTGGTCAGGCCGCGGATAAACGGCTGCTGATAGAGAGCGACGATACCTTCGCGCTCGGCTCCATCGGCAAAAATCTTGACCGGCAACTGAGCAAGCAAGTTCACACTCATGGGCTTGCCAGTCTAAACCGGCGTTGCTGGGTGAAGCAAGGAATCGCGCTTCGCTATTTGCAAGACCGCCTGCACCGCCTCGCCGAAAGTGGTGACCGTGACATCAGGCTGTTTCCGCAACGACTCCGCATAACCGCGATCGATAAAGATACTTTTGCATCCAGCCGCTCTGGCGCAATCCACATCTCGCCAGCGGTCGCCAATGAGAAAGCTGCGCGCGAGATCGATGCGCATCAATTCAGCCGAGCGCAAGAGCATGCCCGGTTTCGGCTTTCGACACTGACACACCTGACCGAACTTTTCCCCGGCATGGTAACAGGTTTCGATGTCATCAAGGGCAGGAATAGCTGCGCGGAGCTGTCGATGCATCTGCTCGATGACCGCTCGCTCCGCGCTTCCGCGGCCGACATCTGGCTGGTTACTGGCGACCACGAGAAGGAACCCGGCTGCTTTCAATCGTGCACAGCCACTTGCAGCATCATTGTAGATGACGAAGTCCTGCGGCCGGGCGGGAGGATAAGGCAAACGTTCTCGAACGACCGGCTGGTTCAGAACACCGTCGCGATCCAGGAAAACAGCAGCGGAACCGTAGCTCGTTAGGTCGTGCTCTCCCATTTTGTGTGGCTAGCTTTCAGCAGTGGGTGACTCACGATGAGGTGCCATATTACAGCCTGAAAGGCCTCCGCATGCGGCGTGACGTTCGACGGATTCACCGTCGGTATGCAAATGATCACGTCAGCAACAGTCGCCGTGTAGCCACCGTCCCGGCCGACGATGCCCAGGATCGATGCGCCCCGTTGCCTGGCCAACTGCAAGGCCGCGACCAAATTGGCACTGATGTTTTTCTCTACGCTTCCACCGCCAACCGAGAAAACCAGCAGCGCGTCGCGCGAAGAAAGCCGGCTGCCCTTCAGCCATTCGGCAAAGACAGAATTCCAGCCTTCGTCATTCGTCCTTGCCGTAAGCTCCGAAACATTGTCTGTGGGGGCATAGCATTCCAGACCGGCGATCTTGCGGAAGTCGTTCACCGCATGTGATGCGTTAGCGGCGCTTCCGCCCACACCAAGTATAAATAAGCGGCCTTCTCGTTCTCGCACAGCGTGAAGTAATCTGACCGCTTTCTCGCATAGCTCGGGATTTAGTTGCGCGATAATCTGCGCAGCTTCAGAAAGATGCTGTTGAGAGTAGCTCATGGCTTGGCAGGCTCAGCCCTCAAAAAGTCCTCGAGCTCACGCAATCCCGCAGGCGATCCCATTTCGTAGAAACGCTCACTTACTTCAAACCCGGCAAGTTGCCCGTCGCGGAGGAGCTGCTTGTAAACATCCGCCAGGTCGAATCGCTCATTCTCGGGCCAGTGGTTGAAGGCCCCGGAGCGAAACACGCCCAGCCCGTAGTCAATGTATCGCATCGCCGTGCCCACTTCCTCTTTATCGTAACGAAGAATTCGACTGCCGTCGAACTCGACATTGCTTCTATCCCAGCGGTTTTCATTCTTATACACCGTCATCATTGCTGGCTTGTAAGATCCCATGAAAGCTTGCGTGATTCGCGCGTAATCCGTCGAAAGATAGGAATCGCCGTAGAGAACAACGAACCGGTCACCTAGCTTCGGCAGCGCACGTTTGAGCGCGCCGCCGGTGCCGAGAAGATGCGGCCCGTCGAACGAGTAGTCGAGCTGAAGATCGAGATGCTCACCCGTTCCATAATATGCTTTAATCATTTCACCAAGATAGCCGAGGCAAAGGACGACCTTTCGGAAGCCATGGCGATGCAGCAATCGTAGTTGATGATTGAGGAATGGCTCCCCTGCTACTGAAACAAGCGCTTTCGGCTCGCTCTGAGTAATCGGTCGTAATCGCGTTGCCAGACCGCCGGCGAGAATCGCCACCGGCCATTCGTGCAGATTCGCGCGTCTCACTGATTGAGGATCTTCGTGCCCTC
>QHBL01000192.1:4161-4301 GCA_003244125.1 Chthoniobacterales bacterium | reverse complement strand
ATCGTCTTCTCCGCGATCTGAAGTCGGGACGGACGCGAACGGAGAAAGCCGCCACTGCGACCCCAGTCGAGTTTGGTCTTCACTTTGCGTGCGCGGGTAACGAGATAGGGCAGGTCAAAGCGAAAGAGATCGTGACCTTC
>QHBL01000192.1:0-4122 GCA_003244125.1 Chthoniobacterales bacterium | reverse complement strand
TTCCTCCGGGCGAGACGGATCCACCATGATCAATTCTTCCCAACCGCTGTTATCTGAAACTGCGATGCTGGCGATGTGGTTCTGCGACGCTTCGGCGAGATCACCTTCGCCGCTGAGCGAGATCACTTCGAGCTGCATCCGCTTCAGCTCATCTAGCGCCATTCCTTTGAACAAGGTGCGCCCCGTCGCGGTGAGGTAATGCTGAACCGGATCGCTGAAAGCGAAGAATGCGCGGCCGGCGTGCTTCAGCCCGTTACGCAGGGCGATGAGCTCTTTCCAGCTATCGACGGTAACAAGCCAGTTATACTTGAGATCGCCAGGGAGCTTCTGGGCATTTTCCATCCCGAGATCTGCCACGTCGGCATCGGCCCAGACGAAAGGGTGAAACCGTTCTACGTCGACGCCGGTGCTACCGTCTTTTTCGCGCCGGTAAACGCGCACCGTCCCGGTATCGCCCATTTCGATTGCGATGATGCGCGATGTTTTGTCCGCGCCGAACAACAGCTCGTTGTCTTCGAAAGCCATTTGCATCCGCAGATTACACAGATTTTCGCAGATTTGCTGGAGCTGGATTCCCGAAACGCGTGGATCAACTAAGTCTGCGCTGCGCCACGTAGGGAAACACTTCGGGTAACTCACCGGCGCGCAATTTCTTCTGCGTTCGCTGCCAGAAACCGGGCCGAAACAGATCGCCGTGCTGTTGCATCAAGGCTTCACGCGCCCGTGGCGGAAAGGCGAGGAATCGCGGAAACTCCTCAGGAAAAACATCGTTCTCGCGCACTGAGAACCACGGTTCGGCGGAGAGTTCTTCTTCGTAGCTCTGCGATTGCGGCAGTTGCCGGAAGTTGCAATCGGTCAGGAAACAAAGCTCGTCGTAATCGTAGAAGACAACGCGGCCGCGGCGAGTGAGGCCGAAGTTTTTCGTCAGCAGATCGCCGGGAAAAATGTTAGAAGCGGCGAGGTCTTTGATCGCCTGACCGTAGTCACACGCGGCGCCAACCGCGGCCTTTTCGTCAGCAGCCGCGAAGAAGAGGTTCAACGGGTGCACACGGCGCTCGACGTAAGCATGGCCAATGATGACGTGATCTTCCTCGACCCGCACTGTGCGCGCGACGTCTCGGAGCAATTCATCGAGCAAAGAAGCGGCGAAACGATTACGCGGAATCCTGAGGTGTTCGAATTCGTGGGCTTCGATGAGGCGTCCCGCGCGATCGTGCTCGAAGACGAGTTTGTAGCGCCGCATCACTTCGCCGCGATCACTCTCTTTCGGCTGGTCGAATCGATCCCGGATGAGTTTAAAGACAACATCGTAACTCGGGAGGGTGAAGACGACCATGACCATGCCGCGTGTGCCTTCGGCTCCGACGAAGTGATCGGCAGAAGTTTGGAGGTGGCGAACGAAGTCGCGGTAGAATTCGGTCTTGGCATGACGGTTATAACCGATGGCGTTGTAGAGATCGGCCAGGCGTTTGCGCTCCATGACGTCGCGCAGCCAGCGCACGAGTGGGAATGGACAGGGTGCGTCCACGCGGAAGTAAGCGCGAGTGTAGGAAAAGAGAACGGCGAGATCGGCATCGCCAATGAGCAGGGCATCGAGCGTGATGCCGCTCCCGTCCGGATGAAGCAGACAAAAGGCGAGCGGGATCGATGTGCCGTGCGCGATGGCGCGGCCGATGATGTAAGCGCCACGGCCGCGATAAAAGACAACGGCTGCGATCTCGATCTCGTTAGCTCCTTCCAGCCGCTGTGATGCAGCGCCGATGGCCGCGCTAAGATTGTGCCAGTGATCTCCGGCAAAGTGATCAGTGAGCAACTGGAGCATGAGCTCGGGCAGCGGCCCGCCTGTGTAACGTCGGGTGATGCCGGTGATTTCGGCGGGTGAATCGAAATCGGTGTCGACGAATTCGATGGCCTGATTAACTCCTTCCGTGGTGAAGACGCGACGGGTGAGCGAATTGAAAAAACTTTCCGCGATTTCCCAACGCTGAGATCGCGCCACGAGCGCCGAGTACGCGGCCTTGATCGCGCTCCAGATTGGCCGATCGCAGAGACGTTCACCCATCAATTCGCGGACACGATTGGCCAGGCTGTCGAGAATGAGGGAATAGAGCCGCAGCCGCTCCCGGGAATCGTCGAAGCTCCCGCGCCAGTCGCGCTCGAGGAAGCGTTCGCGGGCGCGGCGCGTGATTTCGTCGAACTGCGTCTCGTATTCGCCGAAAGCATCGGTCGCTGCTTCGGCGCAAAGAGCCGCAAGCCGACTCTCGGTCAGCGCGGGTGCTTTGTTCAATGAAATTGCTCGGCTTCGGTCGAACCCGCCAGCGCCGCTGTGGAACAGTCGGCGCCGCCAATCACCTTCGCCACGTCGTCGAAGTAGCCGGTGCCGACTTCGTGCTGATGTCGCGTGGCGGTATAACCATCGCTCTCGGCGGCGAACTCCGCTTCCTGCAGCTCTGAATACGCCGCCATCCCGCGGTCGCGATAGCCGCGCGCGAGCCGGAACATGCTGTAATTGAGCGCGTGAAAACCGGCCAGAGTGACGAACTGAAACTTGTAGCCCATGGCGCCGAGCTCGCGCTGGAACTTGGCGATAGTCGCGCTCTCGAGCTTCGCCTTCCAGTTGAAGGATGGTGAGCAGTTGTAAGCCAGTAATTTGCCCGGAAATTTCTTGTGAATGCTTTCCGCGAACCTGGTCGCCTCATCGACATCCGGTTTTGACGTTTCGAACCAGAGCATGTCCGCGTAGGGCGCGTAGCTGAGACCGCGCGCGATCGCCTGCTCTATGCTGGCGCGCACGCGAAAAAATCCCTCTCCTGTTCGCTCGCCGGTGAGGAATTCGTGGTCCCGTTCGTCCACATCGCTGGTCAGCAACGCCGCGCCTCCCGCGTCCGTGCGAGCGATAAGAATCGTCGACACGTTGCAAACATCGGCCGCAAGCCGGCCCGCGATCAGGTTGCGAACAGCGTGCGATGTCGGCACCAAAACTTTGCCGCCCATGTGACCGCACTTCTTTTCGCTCGCGAGCTGGTCTTCGAGATGAACGCCGGCCGCGCCGGCTTCGATCATCGCTTTGATGAGCTCGAAGACGTTGAGCGGGCCGCCGAATCCTGCTTCAGCGTCGGCCACGATCGGCACGAACCAATCGATGTCATCTCTGCCTTCGGAATGGTCGATCTGGTCGGCGCGCTGGAGCGCCTGATTAATGCGTTTCACCACTGCTGGGACGCTATTTGCCGGATATAAGCTTTGATCGGGATACATGTGGCCGGAGAGATTTGCATCCGCCGCAACCTGCCAGCCGCTGAGGTAAATGGCCTTCAACCCAGCGCGCACTTGTTGGACGGCCTGGTTGCCGGTAAGCGCGCCGAGCGCGTGCACATACCGCTCGGTCTGCATCAACTCCCACAGCTTCTCCGCGCCGCGGCGGGCCAGGGTGAACTCGGGAACAAGCGAGCCTTGGAGGCGACGAACGTCCTTCAGTGAATACGTTCGTTCGACTCCGCGCCACCGCGCGTCTTCTGACCAATCACCGTTCGATTTTTGGTGCACGTCAGTTTCTACCTCCGGGTAGCGCACGCGTCTCGCGTGCTGGCGATGGCGTCCCCGCCTTCGCGACTTCTCCTCGCGCTGGGTGTTGAGAAAAAGATTGTTTCGGCGGGACGCNNCGAGACGCGTGCGCTACCCGGATCAGCTAAGCTGGTCATAGGCAGGTAACGTCAAAAATTCGGCGAAATCATCATCAGTCGTAATCTTATCGAAGACTTCTCGCGCGGTATCGAATTTGTCTCCGCTGAATCGTTTCACTTTCCCGAGTTCCTGATCGAGAACATCGCGGAAAAGTTCTTTCGTTACTTTGCGGCCATCAGTCAGCACGCCGCGCTCATGGCGAATCCATTGCCAGAGTTGTGCACGCGAGATTTCCGCGGTGGCGGCGTCTTCCATGAGGTTGAACAACGGCACGGCGCCGTGACCGCGCAACCATGCTTCGAGGTATTGCACGCCCACGCTCACGTTCTGGCGCAGTCCGGCTTCGGTGATCGGTTCACTGGGTTGAAAATCCAGCAAATCGCGCGCCGTCACGCTCACGTCTTCCCGCTTGCGCTCGATCTGGTTCGGTTGCGGCAT
>QHBL01000387.1 GCA_003244125.1 Chthoniobacterales bacterium | reverse complement strand
TGTGCTCCCGCAGCACCTGCAAAATTGTCCCGGTTATAGCGTTGGTTCATCGTTTCAAGCCCCGACGAGTACGCTCTTGAGGATCGCGCCAAGAGGATCTGCCACTTGTAAGGCTCCTTCGGTTAACTCCAAACTGGACGGACAGATACAAAACAAATTCGACCCTTACTTAAGCGTGACTTCGCGCATAGTCTTGTCGCCGAGAATCTCCCGGATTTCCAGACGCTTCACAGCAAGTTGTCGCTGCGTGTCTTGGGAGCCGACTAGTTTATTATTAATCGGATCGAGCTTATCGCGAAGTCCGTCGAGCGCGGCCATGTTCTTAACCTCTACCATGAGCAGGATGTCGTAATCCTGCGCAGTGGACGCATCTCCGATGAGGATTTTGTAATCCATGATGACACCTTGGCGCTTTGCTTCGTCATTGGTGCTTTTGTAGATTTTCGCCAGCGCTTTGAGGTAATCGTCGCTCATACCGGCCTTCGTTCGGACCATTGTTAGCTGCCAAACCGGTCCCTCGACGTAAGGTGCATCGCTTCCCGTTGATGACGTACTCGTCGCCGTCGCGGAGGTAGTTGTCTGCGCCGGGCAGAGCGCGGCAAGGCCGATCGTGCTGGCGGCGATAAGACCAATACTTAATCTTTGATTCATTTTCATTTCTACGTGCTTTCTATCTTTAGTTGTTGAACTTACGAAATCCCAGAGTGGCGGTTTGCATGCCGAAGACAAGCTTTAATCGTGGACGCGACCGTTCCGGTTACGGTCGGAGTATGAACCGCGCCACGTCATCCGAACAACGGCTGGGGAGCAGACGAAGGAGACGGCGCCTGCACTTGCTTCTATAAGGCAGAACGCCGTCGATTAACAAGGCAAGACGGATATTCGGAAACCGTTAGGACAAAGTTAACTCCCAAGGTAGTCTCGGGCTCCCCATTCCGGGGCTCACAAATGCCCGACGTTCCTGAACTGAAATCACCTTACCGTCGGGTCGTGGCCGCGCTGGCCGAGAGTGAGGAGCGCTACCGCACGCTCGTCGAAGGCGTCCGCCAGTACGCGATCTTCATGCTCGATCCGGACGGGAGAATCATGACTTGGAATCGGGGGATCCACGAGCTGCTCGGCTACGATAGGGACGAAGTTGTCGGCGAGTCTGGGGAGATGGTGTTTAACGCGGGTGACCGCGCGGCTGGACTTTTCAAGAAGGAGCTGGCGAAGGCAAAGCGCTATGGCGAAAGCATGATCGAACACTCCAACCGGTGCAAAGACGGGCGGGAGATCCGGGTGCACGATACCGCAACTTCGCTCCTTAACAGCGAGGGGCGCCTCATTGGTTTCGCCAAAGTCGCCCGCCGCGTCGACGGCGCGAAGGATGCGGCGGCGGATACCGCGGCGCTCGAGCTGGCGAAAGCGCTGGCGCGGGTTCAGGTGGAGGTGGAGCACCGCCGCCGCTTGGAAACGCAGCTGCTCACGGCCGTCGAGGAAGAGCGCGAACGCCTCGGGCGCGACCTGCACGACGACCTTTCGCAGCGCCTGGCCGGCATCGCCATGATGATGGACAGTATCGGTAAGCAGCTGCCGCGCGGAGCGGACGAAACGAAACTCCGCGACATCGCCCGCTTGTTAAACGACGCGGTCGCCGTAGCTCGCAATCTCTCTCGCGGCTTGCACCCGGTTACTTTAACAACCCACGGGTTGCCCGCGGCCCTTGCCGAACTGGCCGAGCGCGTCCCGACAGAGGTCGAGTTCAAGTTACCGCAGTCGGCGAGGCTGGACATCGATCGTTCAGTCGCATTGCACGTTTACAGGATCGCCGAGGAGGCGGTCGGCAACGCTATTCGACATTCCGAATCCCAGAAAATCCGCATCGAGCTGCGAACAAAGCCGGCGCGAACGATCTCTCTTTCCATCAGCGATGACGGCAAAGGTTTCGAGGCGCGCACCGCGTCTGCCGGAATGGGATTTCAGAATATGCGGTATCGCGCCGCGGCGGTTGGAGGTGCCCTTGAGATCACCAGCACCGCGGGTAGCGGAACTTCCGTTACATGCTCTTTTCCCTTAACCGCGCGTCTTGGTGCGGAGCGGGCCGCCCCTTCGGGGAGAAAAGCGAGCAACCGAAAACGAGAAAAGCCTGCGACCAGGTCTCAGGGCAAACCAAGATAACAACGAAGATTAGCGCTCTCTCAGCGTTTAGAGTAGACTTGGTAAAGGCTCTGGCTGCCTGTTCGGCCTCGGCGCTCCGGTTCGGGAAGATCTCAGTTCGCAGGCGCTACTCTTCGCCCGCTTCGAGAATGCGACCACCGCAGTGGCGACACTCCCAGTCACGGCTCCTGAAGTATGCGCGAGAATTTGTGATTTCTTCCCCGCAGTTCTGGCACGTCACCGTTATACTTTGCTCGTTTTCAGGCGTGGGACGCGGGTTTCCATCGTCAGCGTCAGCCATAAGGAAATCGTTTGCTCACGGCGCGTCGCACCAGTAGGTCGCGCGTAATCATGTAGTCCGAGCGGGTCGGGCTAAGTAGTAGCACATTCGAAATATCGGCGAAGCTGGAACTGGTATTCACGTCAATTTCATATCCCGGCACCTGCGGGTTCGCTGTGCCCGTCCAGTCGAAGAAGAACGGCAGCTGGACGCTAGCTCCGGCGGCCGGTGCGACCTGCGAGACCGCGGGGGGAACAGGCGCGCTGTCGGTGATGTGGACCGTCAATGTCGCAGAAGGAAGGCTGCGCACACCGTCAGCCGAGATCGCTCGCACTCGGTAATAAGCAGTCAGCGCATTGCCAAAGAGGCCTCCGGATAATGTCCCAAAGTTCAGCGGTGAATGGGTCAGGTTTAACGGGTAGGAAAAGCTCGGCTCGTCATCCGCTTCGAGAACGTAGTAATGAGCGCCTGGGACGGCGGACGATTGAATCTTGAAACTCTCGACCAAGTGGAACTGTGAATTGTTAGCTGGCGTAGTAAACGAAGGCGTTGCGGGTGCCGGTCCCAGGCCAGGGACGGTAAACGTCCGCACGTCAGACCAGGCGCTGTCCACCGATCCAGTCGCGCCGCCGGTAAGCTGGGTAGCTTTGACTCGCCAAAAGTAGGTGCCGTTAGGAAGGCCACTGACCTTATCCTCGGTGCGCGTCGGAATGGATGCGTCGGATTCCATGTTGGTGAAGCCGGACGCGATGATGTTGGTAAAGGCCGAGGTTGTCCCTGTCTGCCAGGTGTAGCTGCCGATCGGCCCGCCGGCAGCGGAAACAGCGTTCCAATCCAGCGTGATTGGTTGCACGAGCGAAGCGTTGCTGGCCGGGGCGACCAGTGCCGGCGACGGCGGCGTGCTTGGCCGGGGCGTAGGTGTGGGAGTGGTTGTCTTCGCCTTTGCCGCGCAGGCGAGGCTGAGGACGAGGAGGAGGGATGCCGCAAAACCCGACGATGCCTTTCTGTTCATGCCGCAGTGCTACGTGAACGCGGCCGGTTTGCCTATTCCGCAACAGTAACACGGTTCTTAGCTTCGAATCTGCGCCCCAGAAAGCCGCTGCCGTTTTCGCTAAGCGATTGTTTTTAGTTAACGGCATCGATTGGGTCTTCGATCCGGACAATTCTTCAAAGAAAACCGTCGATGGCGTCGAGAACTCAGCCGTTGAGATAAAATAGCCCTGCCTGTAGCTGCACCTCGCTCACGAACTCGAGACTCCCTCGAACTCGCCGCGCTCGCGATTTTTGCGGCAGCGGTTCCATGGAAAACATTCGCCGTTCATCGCGATATAAATGCCTGATGGCAGGACCTGCACGAATGAGAGAGCGCTGCCGAGATTGAAGAGACCGTCAGAGCTGCCGAAGGCGTAAGGAATCATCGCGCCGGTGAGCACGATCGTTTTGTCGTGAATGCCGGCGGCGAGCGCCGCAGCGGTATCGGTCATGGTATCGGTGCCGTGAGTGATGACGATGCGCTCCTCCGGCGCCTGCCGGCAGTTTTCCACGATGAGCGCGCGGTCGCTGTCCGTCATCTCCAGGCTGTCGATCATCATAACGCTGCAAATTTTTACCTCCACGCGGCAACGGCCGAGCCGCAGCATTTCCGGCAAATGGGTCTTTTTGAAATAAAGGTGGCCGGTATGCTCGTTGTATTCTTTGTCGAAAGTGCCGCCGGTAACAAGGATGCGAATCATAAATTGAGAAGCTTAAAGTGAGCTAACGACGCCGGCGTAGTTAACGAGTCGCAGCATAATTGCCGGAATCGAACACCGGCTCGAGGTGCGGCGAGTGGATGAGCTGCCTGGGTGAATACCACAGAACACGATCGCCATTGTCATTGTCGTCCGGTGGATAATGGACAGCCTTGTAAATAGCCAGCCAGGCGAGCTTCGAGCAGTAGAAGCAGCGATCATCCTTGAGATCGAAATTCCAGAAATTGTAAGGCCGCCCAAGATAGCTGAGCGCCACCTGCGCGATGGCTGAACGTTTCTCTGGCGACCTTTCTTGCAATCGTCGCACCCAGAACTGGTCGTGCCTGTGCTGGGCGAGCCATCGCGCGTAGCTGATTTTGCGAACGGCGTGTCCCTGGTCGGCCACTGCTTCGACAACGAAGGGAGATCCGCCTTCGACGAGAATGATACCGACATGACCCACGTAGACAAAACTCCCTCGCGGCGACGGTTGACCTGAAGGAATAGGTGCGAAGTAGAGCTGGGCGAAACGCGCGTAGTTCATCGTTTGTAGAAGACGAACGCGCTCCTGCTCAATCCTCGTTAGCCGCCTTTTTGTTGTTAGCTCAGCAAGGTATTGCGCTTTCTCCTGTTCCCATTCGGCCGCTTCATTCCCGGTGGCCTGGCCGAGTTGCGAGCGATACGGAATGAATGCACCGGGTGGTCTCGGCCAGATCAAGTCACCCGATTCAAGGAGGACGACTGACGGAGTCGGATAGTCGGTCTTGGTAGTGGCGCAGCCGCTAAACCCAAGCAGCGCCGGCAGCGCGATCAAAGCGAGGAACACTCCGCCGCCCAGTTGCTCGGTCACAAGTTGGAGCCTGAATCGTTTTTCCGGAGTTGCAATTCCATAAACCGGGCGATGCGTCGCGATCTGGCTATGGTGAGGGATGAATCTTCCTTCTGTCAGGGAACAACGGCGATTGCATTCGCCGGGTCCGGCGCCGCAGGCACTTGCCTGGCATGGTGGAAACGTGTGGCTCGGCTCCCGGGATCTGCGCCAGGTTTACCAGCTTGAGCCGCAAAGCTGGAATGTCCTTCAGCAAATCGACGCGCCGGGAATTCCCTGGGCGGCAGTTTCCACAGGTGGCACACTTCAATTGACTATTGGTGAGGGAGCTAACGACGATCGCTACGTTTATCGCTACTCTGGAGACGGGACGTTTCAGAAGCTATTCGCCTGTCCTGAATTCACCGGCTCCTATCTCAGCTATGATGGCTCGAATCTTTATCTCAGCCAATGGTATAAACAGCGGATTCTGAAACTCGATCAGAGCGGCGAGATTGTTGCGGTAATCGATGTGGGCGCGGAAATTAGTGGCCACACGTTTACTGAAGGAGCGATCTATGTGCTGCGCGGGACCGAAGAGAATGGCGAGAGTTGGACGATCGCGCGGCTCGATCCGCGTGAAGAAAGGCCATGCGTGACCGATCTCGCGACCGTGCCTTTCGCCTGTCGCTCACTCGCTTTTGACGGCACGAATTTCTGGAGTAATCATCGCGCGGCCGGAGAGGTCGTCGCGTTCTCACTTCCATGAAACACCTGATCATCATCTCGTTAGTGACCGCTTTCGAGGGAGCGCTTGCCGTCACTCCCTCACCGTCGCCCGGCCCGGCAAAACGTCTACTCAAAGCGGAAGACTTCGCCGGCATACGCGATGTCGATGAGCCGAATATTTCACCTGACGGGAAGTCCATCGTTTACGTGGTGAAGGCGGCCGACATGGAGAAAGACAAGCTCGCGGGTAATCTATGGCTCGTTAGATGGGACGGAACGGAAAATCGCGCGCTCACCTTCGGCAACAAAGGCGCGTCGCATCCGCGCTGGAGTCCCGATGGCAAATGGGTGGCCTTTCTTTCCGGGCGGGAAGATGAAAATGAGGTCGATCAGCTGTGGATTCTACCAAGCGATGGCGGCGAAGCGCAGAAGTTCACCGATGCCAAAGGCGGCGTGGACGACTTCGCCTGGGCGCCAGACTCAACGCGAATCGCGCTGGTGGTAAAGGATCCTGATCCGCGTGAGCCGGAGAAGAAAGAGAAGGAAAAGAAGACGGTCGCGCCGCTGGTGATTGATCGTTTCCAATTCAAACAAGACATCGAGGGTTACCTCACTGATCGCTACTCGCACCTGCAACTACTCGAGCTAACGACTCGCAAGATTGAGTCGCTGACTTCCGGAAAGCACGATGATCTACTTCCGGCCTGGTCGCCTGACGGGAACCAGATCGCTTTTGTGAGCAAGCGCGGCGATGATCCGGACCGAAGTGAGAACTGGGATGTTTACCTGATTGAGGCGCGAGGGGGAGCAAAGGAAAGTCAGCTAACGACGTCTCCGGAAGCTGATCCGCTTCCGGATTGGGCGAGCGCCCCGGCCTGGAGTCCTGACGGGAAATCGATCGCTTACATTCACGGCGGCGATCCGAAGAAGATTGAGTACGCCGTGCACACGCTCGCGACTGTTCCCGCGGGCGGCGGTGCTGCGGAAATTCTGACACCGACTCTCGACCGCAATGTGGTAGAGCCGCATTGGTCGACAGACGGCAAAGCGATCTTCGCTGTTATTGAAGATGACGGCGCGGAATTGCTCGCGCGCATACCGGTCGACGGCGGCGCTCCCCAGGCTATCGCGAAGGGGCGGCGCAAGGTCACTGCTTACGATGTGGCGAAGAACGGCAATACAATCGTGCGGGCCAGCACGCCTGATCGACCGTATGAAATCTTCGCCGTCCAGGACAACAACCTGCGCTGCCTGAGCAGCCAGAATGATGCGTGGCTTTCGCAATTCAAACTGGGCCAAAGTGAAGAGACGAAGTTCAAGAGCGCCGATGGGACCGAAGTGCACGGCTTTGTGATTCGACCCGCGAACGCGGCCGCAGGCAAAGCGCCCGCGCTCCTTCGTCCACATGGAGGGCCGCAGTCGCAGTACGCTAACGAGTTCGATTTCGAAAAGCAGCTCTTTGCCGCAAATGGCTACGCCGCCATCATGCCGAACCCGCGCGGCTCGACCGGACGCGGGGAGAAGTTCGCCATGGGAATCTATGCCGATTGGGGCCACCGGGACGTCGAAGACGATCTGGCTGCGATCGACGATGCTGTCGCGCGTGGCATCGCCGATCCCGAAAGACTCGGCGTCGGCGGCTGGAGTTACGGCGGCATTTCCACTAATTACATCATCGCCACCACGACGCGTTTCAAAGCAGCGACCAGCGGCGCATCGATTTCGAACGTCCTCGCCGGTTACGGCACGGATCAATACACCCGCGACTACGAAGCTGAGCTGGGATTGCCGTGGGAGAATGCCGAGACCTGGATGCGCATCTCGTATCCGTTTCTCCACGCTGACCGGATCAAAACGCCGACGTTGTTTCTGTGCGGTGAAAACGATTTCAATGTCCCGCTGCTCAACACCGAGCAGATGTATCAGGCACTGCGCAGTCTAGGCGTCCCGACCGAGCTGGTGATCTACCCCGGGCAGTTCCATGGCCTGAAAAAGCCGAGCTACATCATCGACCGGTTCAAACGCTATCTTGATTGGTATGGGCGATGGCTTTTCTCCGCGCGATCCGCCGCCGGGGACGGACTGCAGCTACAACGCTTTGATTCGAGCTTTCGATACCTGACGATAGCTAACGAGTAAGGGGGAGCTTGTTCAGCTGGTCTCGCACAGTTCACTTTAGTGCCGCACGAAAGTCCGGGACAACTCCGCCGGAGAGCAAGGCCGCGGAGGAGGTGACGAGATCGAGGGAGCGGGAACGAATCCAGCCGCTCAAGCCGAGGCTGAGCAGGTTGGCATAAATACCGGCGCCGAAGGGAGGCAACCGGCGGGAGCTTTGCGATTGGAGCAAAATACCGAG
>QHBL01000254.1 GCA_003244125.1 Chthoniobacterales bacterium | reverse complement strand
GGCTCGGGCGCGGCCGAGACCCACACCGCGAGCTGCTCCGGATCGAGCTGCGCGATCTGCTCCGGCGCCTGCTCGGAAATCTCCGCCGTCTGCTGCGAGCCGCTCTCCGGTTGCAAAGCTTTGGCCGCGACGGCAAGACAACGCCATCGCGCCTCACGGAAAAACCAGAAGCGATCGGCCGGCGGCTCACCGTTGGCGGCGAGGAAAGCAGCCTCGCGCACGGTATCCTGGAAAATCTGCTGGGCCTGCTCCTGCTGTCCCGTCATAAGGAAGCAGAAGCGATAGAGTTGCGGGAGGTTTCGCGCGGCCACGTCGGGAACGCAGGATTTTACGTCCTGCAAGTGTTCTGCACAAATAACCACTACGCCACGGTGCGCAAACGGCGCGCGACTTCTTCGGCATTAGCGCGGCTGTTGAAGGCTGAAATGCGGAAGAATCCTTCGCCGCGCGAACCGAAGCCGCTGCCGGGAGTGATGACCACGTTGAGCTCGCGCAACATCCAATCGAACGTGTCCCAGCTCGATTTGCCGCCGCGCGTCTCGACCCAAATATAAGGCGCGTGCGTGCCGCCGTGCACCACGAATCGAGCATCGCGGGCGGCATCGCGCAGGATGCGTGCGTTGCCCATGTAGTGCGCGATGAGGCCAGCCACCTGCCGCCGGCCGTCGTCGCTGTAGAGAGCTTCGGCGGCGCGTTGCACCGGATAACTCACGCTGTTTGCTTTCGTACTCCAGCGCCGGTGCCAGAGTGGATGCAGTGGCAATTTTTTCCCGTCGCGCGTCTTCGCCAGCACGCTTCTTGGCATCACCGTGAATCCACAGCGCACGCCGGTGAATCCCCCGGTTTTGGAGAAACTGCGGAACTCCACGGCGCATTCAGTTGCGCCAGAGATCTCGAAGATGGAATGCGGAATGTCCGGCGCGCTAATGTATGCCTCGTAGGCCGCATCGAACAGTAAGAGCGCATCATGTTCACGCGCGTATTCGACCCAGCGCTCAAGCTGCCCTCGCGTTGCGACTGCGCCGGTTGGATTGTTGGGAAAGCAGAGATAAACAAGATCGACCTGCTCCGGCGGAGGCTCGGGAACAAAGTTGTTTTCTACTGTGCATGGCAGATAGACTAAACGCTCGTAGCTGCCGTCGGCGCGCGCTACGCCGGTGTGACCAGCCATGACGTTGGTATCGACGTAAACCGGATAAACCGGATCAGTGATGGCGACTTTGTTTTGCCCAAGAATATCCAGGATGTAACCGCAATCGCACTTTGAGCCGTCGGAAACAAAAATCTCATCATCGGCAATGTCGATTCCGCGCGATCGATAATCGTTCTGCGCGATCTTATTGCGGAGAAATTCATAACCTTGCTCCGGCCCGTAGCCGCGAAACGTCTCGCGATGCGCCAGTTCTTCTACGGCAGCTTTCATCGCATCGACTGCCGCTCGCGGAAGAGGCTCAGTCACGTCGCCGATGCCGCAGCGGATCAGGCGCTTCGCTGCTTCAGGATTGTTATCGCCAAAGTCGCGCACGCGCCGCGCAATCTCCGGAAATAGATAACCGGCCTGAAGTTTGAGATAGTTCTCGTTAAGGTAAGCCACGCCGCGAAAAATCGTCGGGTCGACCCCCTTCTGCAAACGGTCGGACCCGCGGCAACAAAAACGGTTACCTACAAGTCGCGAACGGCAGCTAACAACCTATCGACTTCGTCCGGAGTGGTGTAGCAGGCACAGCCGGCGCGAACCAGCCCGAGTCGAGCCTGGCCTACTCGTTCAACCACTGTCATCGCGTAGAAGTCGCCGTGAGAAAGGAAAACTCCGCGCTCCGCCACTTTCCTCGCCACCTCAGCTGAGGCCATGTCGTTGATCGTGAATGCAACTGTTGGCGTGCGTGCCCTGTCGGGTGACGGGCCGTAAACCTGGACACCGCGGATGTCGCGCAAACCGTTCCAGAGCCGCGTCACAAGTTCGCCGCCGCCCCCGTGTAACTGCTGAAACGTCGCCCGCAATCTTTCCCGCCGCGCTCCAACCGGAGCCAGCGAAGCGAGGAACTCTACTGCGGCGCCCGCGCCCGCGATCCCTTCATGATTTTGGGTGCCAGTCTCAGCACGCTCCGGCGCTGCATCAGGCGCCGGGATCAGCTTCGGAAAATCGAGCGCGCTTAGCAGATCGTGCCGGCCATAGAGAATGCCCAGGTGCGGACCGTAAAACTTGTAAGCGGAGCAGGCGAGGAAATCGCAATTCCATTCCCGCACATCGATCAACTGATGAGCAGCGTAATGCACGGCGTCGACAAAGATGTTCGCGCCGAAAGAGTGCGCCATCTCACCGGCGCGTTTCACGTCGTTGATCGTGCCGAGCGCGTTCGAGGCCGCGCCGATCGCCACCAGCTTGGTGCGTCGATTTACTTGGCGAGAAAGATCGTCCCAATCCAGTTCGCCCGTCTCGGGAATCATCTTCGCCATCCGGACGGTCACGCCGCGTTCTTTCTCCAACGCGCGCCACGGCGCGATATTGGCATGATGATCCAGCTCAGTGACTACGATTTCATCCCCGCGTTTGTAATCGCGGCCCAGGGAGCGCGCGAGGTGAAACGTCAGCGTCGTCATGTTTGCGCCGAAAACGATCTCGGCCGGGTCGACATTGAGGAATTCAGCCAGCGCGTTTCGAGCAGAGTCAATGATCGCGTCCGTCTCCTCGCTCGTGGGATAGGCCCAGTGCGTGTTGGCGTTGTGGTGGTAGAGGTAATCACTCATGGCGTCGACCACTGCGCGGGGCACTTGAGTACCGCCAGGTCCATCGAAATAAGCGACCGGGCAAGCGTTGTGACGACGGTTTAGCGCAGGAAAGCATCGCCGTATCTCTTCGGTCGGTGTAACGCCTGGCGCTGAATCGCGCTGTTTCTGAAGAGCGAGTGACATGTAACAAATCTCGAAGAAAGCAGGAACGCAGGAATTAACTACCGTGGAATCCATCATCTCGAAAAGGGGAAACAAACCAAATTCCTGCTTTCCTGGGTTCCTACTCGTCGCGGATCTCGGCGGGCTAGTCGAGGGCTTCATTTGCGTGTGAGCTTACACACGGGAGAATGTCTCAGGAACCCAGGAAA
>QHBL01000053.1 GCA_003244125.1 Chthoniobacterales bacterium | reverse complement strand
CGCCTTCTCGTCACACTGTTCCGAACGCCATCATTCGCGATAAACACCTTAGCTCAGGCAGCAATGACTTTCGCGGTAGCAGGCCTCGGTTTTTGGATTGCTGAATACCTGCGCTTCCGCGGGCAACCTGCGGCCAGCGCAAAGACCATCTTCGGCGCAGTCACGGTGGTGGCCGGACTCACCGCGACCTTCACCGGTGGCATCGTCGCCGACAAAATGCGCTCGCGATTTCCCGGTTCCTATTTTCTTGTTTCCGGTGCGGGAATGCTGGCCGCGTGTCCTTTCTTCGTCGCCGGCTTGTATCTGCCATTCCCGCTGGCGTGGTTCGCCATGTTCGCCGCGATTTTCTGTCTCTTCCTCAACACCGGTCCTTCGAATACCGCTCTGGCTAACGTCTCTATGCCCGCGGTGCGCGCCACGGCATTCGCGATTAATATTCTCATCATTCACATGTTCGGCGATGTCCCAGCTTTTCCCGGCATCGGTTATATTGCGGGGCACACTAACATTCGCGTCGCCTTCCTCTTCGTCACCGCAGTGATGCTGGTCTCTGGGATTATATGGATGTTCGGCGCGCGGTTTCTGGCAGCGGACACAGCGGCGGTCGAAAGCGCGACCGCCGGCCCCTGACGAACCGTAGTTAGCTCACTACCTTTATCTATGCAGGCTCCATTTCCTTCTGAACAATCCGCCGCCGGAGAATTCGAGCGGCAGGAAGATGCCTTTCGCGACTGGATAACAAATGATAACAGCACTAACTATCCCGCAGTCGCTGACCGTTACCATCTTTACGTCTCGTTAGCTTGCCCATTGGCGAGCAGAACAGTCATCGCACGTAAGTTGCTCGGGCTCGAGGAAGCCATCGGTATGACTGTCGTCGATCCGGTGCGCGACGAGCGGGGCTGGGCCTTTCGCGACGGCCCGGGCTACAGCAAGGATCCCATCAACGGCTTCGACTTCCTCTCCCAAGCTTATACTGCCACCGATCCTCAGTTCAACGGGCGAGTCACCGTGCCGGCACTTTGGGACAAGGTGACAAACCGCATCGTCAATAATTGCGAAGACGATATCTGTCTCATGTTCAACAACCAGTTTCGTCCATTGGCGCGCGATAAGGCGGTGGATTTGTTGCCCGACGAAATCAGGACTGAGCAGGAGAAGCTCAGCGATTTCATCCATGACAAGATCAACAATGGCGTTTATAAGGCCGGCTTTACCGTAAAGCAGCGCGTTTACGAGCGTGCTTGCCGGCAGCTATTCGCCGCGCTTGATCATTTGGAAGCCCGGCTGGCGGAGAGCCGCTATCTATTTGGAAAGCAAATCGTAGAAAGTGACTGGCGTTTGTTCTGCACCCTCGTGCGTTTCGACGTGGTTTATTACATCCACTTCAAGTGCAGCCTGCGCCGAATACTCGACTACTCAAATCTTGAAGGATACCTGATCGACTTATACCAGCAACCGGGCATCGCCGAGACGGTGAACTTCGACCACATCAAGCGCCACTACTACATGACGCACGAGGAGATTAACCCGAGCCGTATCGTTCCTATTGGCCCGGTGCTCGATCTGACTCAGCCGCATGGCCGGGAGAAGATCGCCTTTTCCAGAACAGGTAAACAGGAAGGCCGGTGAGCATGATTCCAAGACCAACCAGGCTATTTTGAGGATAGCGCCGCACCGTGCTCAGAACCACGCTGGCACAGGCCGCGATAAAGAAGAGTGTAGTGAAGGGATGACCGGGGACGCGCAGACGCGGCTGAGCGAAAGGCGTTTCACGCTGACGATAGACAAAGAGACAAGCCGCAGTCAGGGCGAAGAAAACGACATCGACTACAACCACGTAGTTCAGAATTTGTTCGTAGCGTCCCGAGAGTGCGATGATGATGGCGACCGCACCTTGTAAGAGAATGGCAAAGGCAGGGACACGCGCGCAATTTAGACGGGCTATGCTCTGGAAGAAGAGGCGATCCTCGGCCATGGCGAAGTAAACGCGCGGCGCGGTGAGCATGTTTTGACTAAGAAACCCGACAGTAGAAAGGGCGATGCCAAGCGCGATCATGCGCGCGCCGTTTGTTCCCAGCGCCATTTGCATCACGGCAGAAGCAGGAGTCTTTGTTTCAGCCAAGCTGGCAGGTCCCAGCACTTCGACGCAAACAAAGTTGACTGAAAGATAAACGGCGATCACGCCGGCGACGCCGAGAAGAAGAGCGCGCGGCAGCGTTCTCTCGGGTGCGCGAACTTCGCCGGCAACGAAACAGGCGGTTTGCCACCCACCGTAGGCAAATTGCACCGGAATCAGTGCCGCGCCGAACGCGGTGAGGGTATCCCAGATCGGCGGAGGAGTAGTTAACGGCATCTGGTGGGTTGGCGATTTAACTACGGTAAGTCCCACTGCCACGAGCATGGTAATGGCGCAAAGCTTCAGCAGCATGAACAGATTCTGGGTCAGACTACCCGCCCGGACGCCGCAACAATTGATCAGGCTCAATGCGAGCAGCACCGAGATGGCAATCCAGCTGGCACTTTGATCATCCGTCTGCCGGCCGAGAATGGCGAAAGTGTATCTCGCGAAGGTGACGGCGACGGCGGCCATGCCTCCACTCTGAATGACCAGTAGCAGCGACCAGCCATAGAGAAAAGCAATCGAAGGATGAAGCGCGTCCCGCAAGTAGATATATTGGCCGCCGCTGAGCGAGCTATGAGAAGAAAGCTCCGCGTAGATAAATGCGCCGGCGAGCGCGATTACTCCTCCTGCGAGCCACGCGCCCAGAATCAGTGCGGCGGAGTGCACTTGTTGCGCGACAACGTAAGGATTGATGAAAATGCCCGAGCCGATAATCCCGCCCATGACAATCATGGTGGTGTCCAGGAGGCCGAGGCGTCGCGCCAGCTTCGGTTGCTCGTCAGCGGTCATGGGATTGTGCGGCCATGATATATTTCTGTGTCTGAAAAGTCCGCGCACCAGCACAGCAGCTAAGCGCCGGCGTCGTCAACCAAAGTTCCAGGACGCGCAGGTCGCTCTTGGAAATCTGCAATCTGAAATCTACACTCAGCAATTTCTCAGTCCCCGTAGTTCAACGGATAGA
>QHBL01000394.1 GCA_003244125.1 Chthoniobacterales bacterium | reverse complement strand
TCGCTCATGGCGCGCGTGATCAAACTTTATCCGGAGCTCGAGAGCATGGTGACCGGGGCGCAGGGCAACGAGAGAATCGAGTCGCTCGTGGTTTCCTGGAGCAGCCTGAACAAGCGCCAGGCTGAGTTCGAAGAGATCGTGAACAAAAAGATCCCGGAGAACTCGAAGGAGATCGGCGTGGCGCGTTCCTACGGCGATCTGCGCGAGAACTTCGAATTCAAAGCGGCGAAGCAAATGCAGGCGGTGCTCATGCGGCGCAAAGTCGAGCTCGAGCAGATGCTGCAAAACGCCCGTGGAACTGATTTCGCGAATCCCGACACGTCGCAGGTTTCCATTGGCACGATTGTGACGCTGCGCGATGTGGATTCGGCGCAGCAGGAGCGTTACACCATTCTCGGCGCGTGGGACGGGAACCCCGAGCAGCGCATTATCTCATACCAGACGGCCATCGGGCAGGCGTTGCTGGGGAAAAAGGTGGGCGAGCGCGCTACGCTCAATACGGATCACGGCGCGGCCACATTTGAAGTGGTCGCGATTGAGCCGGCGCCGGTGGACATCGCGCGAGCTGAAGCACCGGGGCTGACGGAACCGGTTGCCGATCAGGGTGTGCCGGTAGGTGCGGTGTAATTCGCGGGCGGGCTCGCTGGCGTTGGCGCTTTGTGGTTCAAAGCTAAGGACGACCAGCCAGATCGCGCCAGCGTGAGCAACCTGAGAGGTTCCTCCCCTGAGTCCCAATCCACGTGCGCACCATGGGCGCGCAATGAAGAAGCTGACGCATTGGACATCGCTGCTGATTCGCGGAAGGATTTGCTGTGAGCGATCCCATCGTCATCGCCAAATCCTCCGCCGGCGACATCGAGCTTCTGCCACAGATGGCCAATCGCCACGGACTCATCGCGGGCGCGACCGGCACCGGCAAAACGGTGACGTTGCAAACGCTTGCCGAAAATTTCAGCGCGCGGGGCGTGCCGGTGTTCGTGGCCGACGTCAAAGGCGATCTTGCCGGCATGAGCCAGCCAGGCGCGACCAACCCGAAGGTAATCGCGCGCGCAAAAGAGCTGAAGCTTGCCAATTTCAACGGCGAAGCGTGCCCGGTCGTTTTCTGGGATGTCTTCGGCGAGAACGGCCACCCGGTGCGCGCGACGATATCCGAGATGGGCCCGCTGCTGCTGGGCCGGTTGCTCAATCTCAACGACACTCAGGAAGGCGTGCTCAACATCGTTTTCAAGATCGCGGACGAAAGCGGCCTGCTTCTGCTCGATCTGAAAGACCTGCGCGCGATGTTGCAATACGTCGCCGATAACGCCGAGCAGTTCAGAACACAGTACGGCAACGTCTCGGCCGCCAGCGTCGGCGCCATTCAGCGCAACCTGCTCCAGCTCGACACGCAGGGCGCGGACAAGTTTTTCGGCGAACCCGCGCTGGACCTCGACGATTGGATCCAGACGCAAAATGGGCGCGGCGTGGTGAACATTCTCGCGGCGGAAAAGCTCATGCAAAAGTCGCCCGATGTTTACGCGACGTTCCTGCTCTGGATGCTCTCGGAATTATTCGAGCGCCTGCCGGAAATCGGCGATCCCGAAAAGCCGAAGCTGGTCTTCTTTTTCGACGAAGCGCATTTGCTCTTCAGCAACATCGAGCCGGCGGTCTTGCAGAAAATCGAGCAGGTGGTGCGGCTGATTCGCTCCAAAGGCGTGGGCGTTTACTTCGCTACGCAAAATCCGCTCGACGTGCCCGACATCGTCCTCGGCCAGATGGGCAATCGCGTCCAGCACGCGCTGCGCGCATTCACCCCGCGCGACCAGAAAGCGGTGCAGGCCGCCGCGCAAACCTTCCGACAAAATCCGAAGCTCGATACTGTCGCGGTGCTGCAACAGCTCGGCGTGGGCGAAGCGCTCGTCTCGATGCTCGATGCGAGTGGCACACCCGGCGTAGTTCAGCGGGCGAAGATCGTGCCACCGCAGAGTCAGATCGGCGCCATCACTCCCGAGCAGCGCCAGCAGATCATCAGCTCGTCGATTCTAGCCGGACACTACGAGAAAGCCGTCGATCGCGAATCAGCCTACGAGAAGCTCCAGGCTCGTGCCGGAGAAAAAACGGCGGGCGCGCCGGACGCGACGCCGGGTGCTTCGGTGCCAGCGCCGGCCAAGGATTCGTTCCTGAATCAGGTAATTGGCGTGTTCAAGCCAACCATCGGCCCGCGCGGCGGCGTGCATGATTCGATGGCGACAGCGATGATCAAAAGCGCGGTTCGCTCGGCCGGGTCGCAGGTCGGCCGGCAGGTGGTGCGCGGGATTTTGGGCGGAATGCTGGGGGGCGGACGACGTTAGTCGCGTGCATTCCGGGGAGCGCACGCGACCCGCGTGCTGTTTTCGGCGGCCCGCCGAAAGCTCCGCCGCCCCTCGGAAAACAACGCCGGCGGCGAAGCGAATCGCAGCCGGCGCTGTAATTCCGAAACAGCTAACGATGCTAAGGTGTCGCAGTCGGACTCGCGCTCGCGGCGGCCTTCAACTCTTTCTTGCCGCCTTTGCCCGCCTTCGCGGCTTTCGCCTCGATGTTCGTCGCCGTCATGGTGTAATGCACCGTGACTTTGTCACCCACCTTAGGTTCGGTGTCCGCTTTGGTGTTGGAATCGCGCGCGATCTCGAAGCGTTCCTTTTTTGCCCCTTTCTCGATCACCACCTTGCTGCTATCCACCTCCACGATCGGGCCAGTCACCTGGTAATCCGACACGCCGGCGGCAAAAGCTGCGCCGCTCAGCATCAAACTCGCTAACAAACTGCACGCTAATGTTTTCATAGTTGTTCGATTAGACGCGCCGGTGAATTTCTATTCAAGACTTTTACAGGAGCGAGGTTGGAACCGCGGATTAGGCCGAGGCGCGTCGCTACTCTGATCGCGGCTCGGGCATTGTCCTCACACCCACTCGCGCCAGATACTCATCGGCCTGGAGCAGATCATCTCCGGCGCGTTGGACAATCTTAAGCAGGTTATCCATGGAGGAGACTTCCTCCAGCTGCTCGGTCAGGAACCATTGGAGAAAATTAATGGTGATGTAGTCGTTCTCGGCCCGCGCCAACTCCACCAGCGCATTGATCTGATGTGTCACCTTCACCTCCTGGTCGTAGGACAATTGGATGGCCGCCTTGGCCGTTGCGAACCTCGCCTCGGGCGCGGCGAGTGAAGGAATGACGACGCGGCCGCCTACATCGACCACATATTTAATGAAGCGCAGCGCGTGATCCTTTTCCTCTTCCGCCTGTTTGAAAAAGTGGGCCGATAATTGCGGCAAAGCCTCCGCCGCGAAATGCGCGCCGATGGCAAAATATTGCAACGACGCACTGAACTCGTAGCCGACCTGCTCGTTGATCGCACCCACAACCTTCTGACTCGTTAGCATGGCCAAAGCTACCGCGGATTACCCTCCCGCGTCCAGCGACTACGGTGCGGCAGAACGTCGGCGAATACCGCGCTCGCCGTTGCAGGCTGTGGTTGCGCCGGAGCCTGAGCATCCTTCGTTCTCGGCGCCGCCAGATCCCTCCGCGAGACCCCGCACTCCCTGTAACGTCTGTCAAGACCCTCCGCGCAACCGCCCGAGTCATTTGCGGACTCGCCAGACCGCTGCCGGCTTCTGCCGATTGCTTTCCCCCGCTGCTCAGATGGATTAGCCGGGCGGCCAATGGGCCAGAGTGTAGTCATTTGCTCTGGCACGCGCCCCGGCCGTTTCGCTAAACTGAGACGTCATGCCTCGCCCGCGCTCAATCAACACCAACTCCACCGCCACCATCGGCTTCGAAGCCAAACTCTGGCTCGCCGCGGACAAGCTCCGCTCCAACATGGACGCGGCGGAGTACAAGCACGTCGTTCTTGGTCTCATCTTCCTTAAATACATTTCCGATAGCTTCGAGGAGCACCACGCCAAGTTGGTCGCTGGCAAAGGCGAATATGCCGGCGCGAATCCCGAGGACCCCGACGAATATAAGCAGAGAACGTGTTCTGGGTTCCAAAAGAAGCGCGTTGGTCGCACCTGCAAGCAAACGCCAAGCAATCAACCATTGGGAAGATCGTCGACGACGCCATGGTCGCGATCGAGCGCGATAACCAGCGCCTGAAAGGCGTCTTGCCCAAAGATTACGCGCGCCCCGCGCTCGACAAGAGCCGCTTGGGCGAGCTCATCGATCTCATCGGGACGATCGTTCTGATTCGCTCGTCGTCCGGTGCGGATGAAGCCAAAGCTGAACTTCCCCCCGATGCGGGTGAAGGCGAAGCCAAAGGAAAAGTCGAGACCCCGCCGTTACCTTCCCATCGCTCCGTCGATCTCCTCGGCCGCGTCTACGAATACTTCCTCGGCCAATTCGCCAGCGCCGAAGGGAAGAAAGGCGGCCAGTTCTACACCCCGCAGAGCGTCGTCCGCCTCCTCGTCGAAATGCTCGCGCCCTACAAAGGCCGCATCTACGATCCCTGCTGCGGCTCCGGCGGCATGTTCGTGCAATCCGAGAAATTCGTCGAAGCCCACGGCGGCAAGATTGGCGACATCAGCATCTACGGCCAGGACAACCGATGCGAGGGGTAAGCCGGTTTGGTCTCGTCCATCGAGCCCGCAGGGTAAGGCTGCGAGGGAAGCAGCCGAAACAATCGAACCCCACCGCCCGCCGCCTCGCCGTCATGAACCTCGCCCTGCGCGGCATCGAGGCCGACTTCGGCCCCGAGCACGCCGACACCTTCCGGCGCGACCTCCATCCCGACCTCCGCGCCGACTACGTCCTGGCCAACCCGCCCTTCAACGACTCCGACTGGTTCCGCAAAGACGACGACGTGCG
>QHBL01000045.1:2452-5745 GCA_003244125.1 Chthoniobacterales bacterium | reverse complement strand
AAACTGGATCATGACCTTCAGGAGGCGGAAATGATACGGCTGTTTCTCGTGGCCGGTTTGCTGTCCCTCGTTAGCGCTTCGCGCCTGCTCGCGCAGGAAAAGCACGATGGCCAGCATGATTTCGATTGGGAATTTGGGACCTGGCACACGCATCTGTGGAAACTGAAGCAGCCGTTGAGCGGATCAAATGAATGGGTCGAGTACGACGGCACCACGGCAGTCCGCAAAGTCTGGGGCGGCCGCGCCAACCTGGTAGAACTGGAAGTGGATGGACCGGCGGGTCACATCGAAGCGCTGAGTTTGCGACTTTACAACCCGGAGACGCACAAATGGAGCCTGAACTTTGCCAGCAGCAAAACGGGCAGCCTCGGGGAGCCGACAATGGGCGAATTCAAAGCTGGTCGCGGCGAGTTTTACGACCAGGAAACCATCAACGGCCGCGCGGTCCTGGTTCGCTTCGTTACGGCAGACATCACGTCGGGCTCGTGCCGGTTCGAGCAATCATTCTCCCAGGACGGCGGCAAAACGTGGGAAGTAAACTGGATCGCAATCGATGTCCGCGAAGTAAGATCGGCCAGACGTGGAGACCGATGAGATCACGCGGAGTTTCGCTTTCGATGTCGCGCTAGTCCTGCGATTGATGGGTGATCATGACCAGAGCACCGTCGCTAGTTCGCTCTAGCGAAATAAAACTGTTGTTGCGCCACGTCGATGATCCCCCAATTGAGCCCGATAACGTCCAGCCCCAAAACGCCGACCATCTTGCCGTGCGTGATGTCGTAACCAGCGAACCTCGAGAGACTCACCGTCGGCGTGCGGATAGGCACTCCCTCGATTTTGAAAGTCTTAGTGCCCGCGAAATCAGCCGCACTTCTAATCCCAGCGGCATCAAGTTGATAAAGGTTTCGGCGGCCCCAGCCCCTTGCACTTGCCACCTTGGCGAACCGGGTGTCGAGCACTGTGATCTGAGCTCCTGTATCGAGGGCCATCTGTGTCGGCACACCGTTGACTTCCACATTGAGGACAAAGGTTCCATGTGGCGCGTCAGCGAAAGGCGCCTTCGCCAGACCCATTGCCGCTAACGCCGGACCCAGGTTGACCCGACGACCTTTTCCCGGCGATCGCAGATAGAGCCGCAGGTTCGTTAGGTCGATTATCGCGTTGTTTTTCTTAAGGAAACCGTGACCAACTACTCCGAACTCAGAGATGCGACCGAAATAGATGGGCGCCTGCTGGATCTGCACATTTCCCATCAACACTGATTGCGCAGTCCCATGACCCATCGGCAACCGGGCACCACTGGCGCTCATCGCCAAATGTACCCCCTTTTCCGGCACGACATGGAGCTCGGATGGATTCAACCCGATCGTGATGCCGTCGCTGCCCCAGCCTGTATCCAGCAGCAACCTGATCTTTTTGCCATTGATCTCTGCCGGAATATAAACCCGGTTCTCACCACCGTTTATCAGGCCGACCGAGCCGTAGCCGTCCCGCTGCAATACGTCCAACGAAATAGGAGATCTCGGCTTCGCATCAGCAGCGCAAGAACCGCTCACCGCAAGGCAGACAAAGATTGTAAGACGTCGACCAGTTAATATTGGGGACAACAAGTTCATCGATGTTCCCTTTGTTTTTTATCGAGTCGCTTAAGATTGATCGAGCAAGATTTCGGCGCCGCTCGCTCCGAAACTGCGTCTCAGTGTTACCGAGCACCCACGAACAGAACACAGACGAAGCCGTGGCTTAAACAATATACGAGATGGGCGGCGTTTACATACGGAGTGACGCGGCTCCAAATCGGGGCAGTGGTCGTTATCCCGCACTTTCTCCCAGAGTTAACATCATGGAATTTGATCACCCTCTTTATCTCGGCGTCGCTGCGTTTCTACTCACGCTCGGCCCGCAGAGCCGCGCAGAGGAAGCCTCTGCGGCGGAAGCGCACGACCTACGCAACGCGAACTTTTTCGCTGCCTAAAGCTCCGGCGCCAGCCCGTCCGATACTTGTCCGATCGGATTTAGTAAATTGAGGCCGCCCGTTTCGGTGAGTGTGATCTCACGCGATCGCCTCTTATCTATGGCAAATAACTTCGTCTGCTGCTCTGCAAAGCTTCGATCCAGCACATTCATGTTCGCCTCATCATTCAACCTGAGCGAACGCAGATCGAAATTCCCCGATCCTACCGAGACGAACGCACCATCTACGATCATCAGTTTCACGTGTACCATCGTCGGCTCGAACTCGAAAATCTTGATCCCGCTCTTTAGTAGCTCCGCGTAATGTCGCCGCGAAGCCCAGCGCACCGCCTTCTGGTCGATGTGTTCGCCCGGCACCAGAATCTCCACTCTCGCCCCACGTTGCGCCGCATGGATCAGCTCCTGTCGCACGAGATCATCTGGAATAAAGTAGGCGTTCTCGATTAAGAGGCTGTGTTGCGCAGACGCGATCGCGAGCAGATATAGCAGACGCAAAGAAGAACCGCCGCGGCTGGGTGAGCTTCTGGAAACCTGAGCTGCGTACGGACCGGTCGCGCTCAAGGGCGGGAAATACTCAGGTCCATGCAAGACTTCGCCGCGAGCCTTTAACCAGTTATCCATAAATGCGCCCTGCAATTGCGCCACCACCGGCCCAGTCACTTTGTAATGATTGTCGCGCCAATACTTCGGCGCCTCCGCATTGCCCAGCCATTCGTCCGCGATTCCCACTCCGCCGATGAATCCCACCTTGCCGTCCACGATGAGCAGCTTGCGATGCGTCCGATTATTGAAGCGGCGCGGATCGAGCCAAAAGATCGAATGATACTTAACTACCTGCACGCCCGCGCTGCGCAGTAGCTCCAGATTTTCCAGCCCCAGTTTGGCAGTTCCTTGCGCATCCAGGATTGCGTTTACCTTAACCCCGGCGCGTGCACGTTCTGCCAGCGCCTCTGTAAATTTCCTGCCGATCTCGCCGTCCCAAAAAACGTAAGTCTCAAAATTAATCGTGCGTTGCGCCGAATGGATCGCTGCCAGCATTGGCGGAAAAATTTCGCGGCCATTCACCAGCGTGACGATGTTGTTGCCGGCGACGAAGCTGCCGCCGAGAAGCGAGCCGGCTGCTTGCCGGAACGAGGGCGATGCCGCCGAATACACCGGCGCCAATTCCTGCTTCACGGTTTTTTGTTCGTGAATGGTGCAACCGCCTAGCAGCGTCGCAGCCATCATCGCCAGTCGAGCGCATCGGATGCCTGCTCTCAGCTTCATCATGAGCTGATGAAGCTATTACCGCACCATCAATGCTTTTGTTGGTCCCAGTC
>QHBL01000045.1:0-2401 GCA_003244125.1 Chthoniobacterales bacterium | reverse complement strand
ATACTTGCGATGCGTTATGGAAGATTCCGACGCGCAGTATTGGATGAACTGTTCCGCCGTTTTGATTCGTTCACCGGCGTAGTTCAGCTTCTGTCGCAGATGCTGCGCCGCCGAGTGCCCGTCGTATTCAGAACCATTTCGGATGAAAGCGATTCCTTTCGATGTTTCCACCGTGTGAAGAAGGAAATCGATGCGCTGTTGCTCGCGGGCATCTCGCGCTGAAACGCTTCCAGCAGTCATGGCAAACAGGATGACGAGAACGACACATTTCATTTCTGCCCTGTGCTTCCGGCTCTTCCCATTTGCACTCCGCATCTCAGTGTACCGACACCGGCACGCCCGCCTTCACTCTCCCAGCCAGACGCACGATGTCCCAATTCGCCAACCGCATGCAGCCGTGGCTCATGGTTTTGCCGATAACGTCCGGTTCGTCCGTGCCGTGAATACCGATCCCGCGTTTATTTAACGCGATCCAAATTACGCCCACCGGATTGTTCGGACCTGGTTTCAGAATGTAGAAATTCTTACCCCGCTCGCCGCGGTTAAGCATCTGCTCGTCGTAACGGAATGTCGGGAACTTCACTACCCCGCGTACCTTCCACTCGCCGATCGGTGTTGGTATATGGCCCGAACCGAGCGTGACCGGGTAAGCGGCGACAATCTTGTCGCCCTCAAAGACGCCCAGCATGTTCGTCTTCACATCTACCTTGATCGACACCGAACTAGTCGCGCCACCGGCAGGCGATGCGGTCTCGGCTTCATCCGGCATCTCGTTAGCCAGGTCGGCCGTGAGCTCGCTGCCCGGCTTTAAATTTTTCACCGCTTCCAGCTCGAAGGGTTCCACGTTTGGCACGAGCAACTGATCGCCCGGCTTCAACGCCGCGCCATTCTTTCCGGGGTTCAGCTCGCCTAGAAATTTCTGATCGCAATGAAACTTCTCCGCGATCTCTTGACCCGCGTCTCGATAAGGTAGCGCCGGCAGCTTCGCTTTCTGCGGCGCGACTGCCGCGCCCGAGCCCGGCGGCACCGGACCGATATTCTTCATTTCGGCATCAGTCACCGTGTATTGAATGTACACCGGGTTCACGCTCGCCAGATCGATCCCGCTCACATCCGGCGGAGTGTCCGGCTTTGGCGGTGGCGGAGGAGCTGGCTCGCCCCGCGACTGCCGGTAAAGCGCCAGCGCCTTGAACGTGAAATCGTTGTAATGCCCGTCGATCTTGCCCGGGCTGAAGTTCGCTCGATCGAGGAAGACCTGAAGCCGCGTCGCGGCTTCGATCTCCGCATCGCTCCGCTTGTGTGCCGTTGGCGAAGGCGAAGCATGCGACCTCTTATGCCTTTTTGCAGCCACTGGTGAGGCAACGGTCACCGCCAGCACCATCACAAAACAGAGACGAACCAACGCGCGCATGCCCTACCATCGCGGTGTTGGTGGTATCCGGCCGTGTCGCGTTGCATCGAGCACCTGTCCGCATGTCCGCGTCACGAACACGCAAAGCTGAAAACGCGCGATCAGCCCAGTCGCTGGAACAAATCCCAAACATTGGGCCATCAATCGCGCAGGATCTATGCGACATCGGTATCAAAACTCCGAAGGACCTCATCGGCGACTTGCCTTCGCGAGTAGAGAGCAACGCCTTTCGCCCGACCGGGGTGCGCCGGCTCGGCTCAGTCAGCTGGTATACCGTCACTGTGAAGCGCGGGCTCGAGGTGAAAGGAGAAATCGTCCGCGTTACAGGCGCCGTGCGACAACGACTGCTGCGGAAATAACAAACCGGCACTCTGACCTCTATGTGATCTATGACCTCTCGCTTCCGGTCGCTACCCCCATTAACCCGCAGCCAAAGCTGCGCCCCGAATAACAATTAACCGATAACGATTAACGCGCGCACTCGCGTGCGCGTCCTTGCTTTCCCGCAGTTTACCGGATAAAACCGAGGGCCCGTACAGCCGCTCATGCCCACGCCGGAAGAACTCGCGCGCCAAAACATCGATGCGCTTCTGACGCAGTGCGGATGGATCATTCAGAAGCGCTCAACGATCAATCTGAGCGCGGGTCGCGGTATTGCGATCACCGAAGGCCTGCTCAAAGCCGGAGACGAGGTCGACTACCTACTGTTCGTCGACGGCAAAGCTATCGGAACCGTCGAAGCGAAGCCGGAAGGCTTCACCCTAACTGGGTAGAAGAACAATCCGGCAAGTACGGCCAAGGCCTGCTGGATATCTATCCGAAATGGCAAACGCCACTGCCATTCGCGTACGAGAGCACCGGCGTCGAAACCCAGTTTACGAACCGCCGCGATCCAGCTCCGAAGAGCCGAAACGTCTTCGCCTTTCACAAACCCGAGACGTTGCTCGAGTACCTCGAACCTGATCACCAGCTAAACACCCGCCTCGCGAA
>QHBL01000200.1 GCA_003244125.1 Chthoniobacterales bacterium | reverse complement strand
TGTCGCAAGCTTCCTGGAACCCGCAGAATCTCTCGGAAAGCACCATCCAGATTTTGCGCGACCCCGGCTGGTCGCTGAAATGGATCGGCTCGCTCCTCATCGTCACCGGCGTATTCCTGATGTTTTATGTAAAAAGGTTTCGCCGTCCCGCTGGCCAGGGAAAAACAACACGACGGGAAGCAAGACCGGCCGAAGTGATGGCTGCGTAGCGTTCTCCCCGTCTCGGAGTGATCGGCGCAATCAGGTTACTGAAACGGCTCGTGCGTTCCCGCGATGCCACCTTCGCGTTTGGACGTGGCAGTCAGGGAGCGCGACAAGTCTTGCGCTGGAAGGGCCATCGCATCACCTATCGAAGCGATACTTCCGACGGCGCGCAGATCGAGCGGCTGCTGCTCTTGGGCAAACGATGCGAATACAACCTGCCTCGCGCCATTGATCCAAGCTGCATCCTCGACGCCGGGGCGAACATTGGTTTGGCGGCGCTTTTTTTTTCCGAGCAGTTTCCGCGGGCGAAAATCATCTGCTGCGAGCCCTCGCCGGATAACCTCGAGCTTCTAAAGCTAAATACGGCTGAGCTGCCGAACGTGACGGTGCTGCATTGTGCTCTGGGCGCGGGGCCGTCTCGCGGCAGCGTGGTGCGGAAAAGCGCACGCAATTTCGCCAACGCCAGCGTGGCCCACGATGATAGAGGCGAGATTCTTGTCTACGACTTTACCGAGCTAACGCGAGTCGCGGGCACTCCATCTTTTGATTTGATCAAGATCGACATCGAAGGAGCGGAGTACGGTTTTCTCAGCTCGATGACTCAGGAGCAACTCGCGCGCTGCAAGTGGATCGTGGGCGAAGTGCACGGTGTGGACGAATGGCGATTGCTCGACCTGCTCTCGCGTCAATTCGCCATCGACATCCGCAAGACCATGAACAAGCCGGCAAGTAAATTCCATGCCTGCAACCTCGCCCACGTCGAGTCGCTGCTTCGCGGTTTTGACGTTTCCATTTTGCAAAAGTAGCCGTTGGCGCGGGCGCCGGATTGTCTTGAACTCGACCGTTTTAATCAGATACTTTAACAAGGCAGCGGTGAGGTTTCGGCCGGCCGCTGATCGAAAATCGGTATCTACCTGTTCTGTCTTTGCCTCGGTTTCGCGGGGCTGACAGCAATACCTTTTCTCGGGCACTTCCACGGGTTCGGCCAACACGGTCATCTGCACGGCCACGGTCCTGCGCATGGCGCGCATTCCGCGCACGCCTCGCACGCGAGCGGGAAGCTCCAGCATCGCAGCGGGAAACAGTGGATGTGGCTTTCGCCGCGCGTGCTCTTCAGTCTGTTGTTTGCCTTCGGCGCGGCCGGGTTTTTTCTCGAGCATCTTTTGCCGACCGCTGCTGTCATCGTCATCGCGCTCCTGGCGGCTTTTGTTTTTGAACGTTACATGGTGCAGCCGATCTGGCGCGTGCTCTTCGGTTTCGCTTCCAATCCCGCGCGCACTCTCGACCACGCGGTGCTCGAAGAAGCCGAAGCGGTCACCAATTTCGACCGCCAAGGACACAGCTTGGTGGCGGTAAATCTCGATGGTCAGCTCGTGCAACTGCTCGCGCGTGTCTCCGAGCGCGAGCGCGGCGCGGCCATCCGCGCGGGCGAGCGGCTGTCCATCATCGCGGTCGATACGCGCCGCAACCGCTGCACCGTGACGCGTCTGCCCGTCAGCTCGATGTTCGCAACAACCCCATAGAACACTCCCATGTCCATCTCTCCCATCCTCGTTATCCTCATGATCGTCGGTGTCCTGGTATTCATCGTGCCGGCGATCGTGACGTTGTTTCTGCGCAGCGTGGAAGCCGGCACCATTCGCATGGTCAGCTGGTGGGGCGGCACCACGCGCATTTATCGCGGCCCGGGCAAATCGTACGAAATCCCGCTGCTCACCACCGGCACCACGCTTTCAAGCAAAGCGATCAACGTCGATCTCGACATCACCGACCAAACCGCTGACCTCGACGAAAATGGCGTGCCGCGACCGATCAAAGTGCGCGTACTGGCGAGCGCGATCGTTTCCGTCGGCGACACCGACGTGCTCATCAAAACGGCGGCAAACCGGTTTTTCTCCAAACCGAACGACGAGCAGATCAACATCCTCATTGATTTGCTCTCCAGCTCGGGCCGGCGCGCGATCAATCTGCTCACGCACGATCAATTGTTCTCCGCCAAAAGTCACCGCGGCGGGCCGAGCGAAGAGCCGAATACAGAAACGGCGCTCGTGCCTGCCCCGACCCAGGCGATCCAGGCGGCGGAAGATGACGATGATCCGCTCGCGATCATCATCCGCAAAGCCTGCTCGCGCGAGCTGACAGACCTCGGGCTCATCTTTAATTCGCTCAACATCAAAGTCGTGCAGTCGGAAGTGGCGGAAGCGCGCCGGAGGCAATCGGCGGCGGAAGCGCAGGCGAACGCCGACATCGTGTCGGCGCAGCAAGCGCGTCGCGCGAAGGAAGCGCAGCTCGAAGCCGATCGCGTGATTTCCGACAAACAACGGGAGCTGGAGCAGACGCGGGCGTCAAACGCTGCGCTCATCGCCGAAGCCGAAGCGAAGAAGCAGGACGCGCTCGCGGGACAACGCGAGTCGGAGTTGCGGGCGACCGAGATCGCGCAAGCGCAAGCCGACGCGGAAAAGGTGCGCATCGCGGCGCAGGCCGGCGCGCAGGCGAACGCGATCCAGATTACAACAGTGGCCGAAGCAAACGCGGAAAGTATTCGCAAAGTGAACGAGGCGATCCGTGAAGGGGGCGAAAGCTATTTCCGTTACCGCCAAATCGAGATGCTGCCGGAGATCGCGCCGTCAATCGCGCAGGCGTTGGCGCAATCACGGCTGGTCACGGTCGCCGGCGATAATGGCGGCGAAGGCGCGGCCGGCGCGACATTGCACAACGTGACGAGCGTGATCCAAACCGTGCTCGCAGCGCAGCTCGTCTCACGCAGCGGGTTAATCGACGCGCCCGCCGCCGAGACGGACGCCAACCCGAACGGCACCGCGCGCAGATAAATGTTCCGGCGGTGGCGCTCTGCGATTAGAACAAAGGGATGATGCGCCGAATCGCTCACTTATTTCGCGGTTGGCTCGCATGTCGGTGAGCAATCTGGAGCGGCGCAATCCGGCGGCGTTGCTCGAGGTGGAGAAGGAACATCTGCGCAAACAGATCGCGAATTACAATGAAGGGCTCGCGTCGCATGCTGCCTTGTGCGAGCGGCTGATGGCGCAGGTGCGGAGCCTGGAGAAGGAAGAACAGCAATTGCGCGCGAACACGACCGCGCAAATCCGCTCCGGCAACCGGCGAGCGGCGGCGGAATCAGCTCTGCAATTCCAGACGGTGAAGGGGCAGTTGGCGGAGAATCGCAAGCAGCTTGAGCAGGCGGAAACGACGTACAAGGAATTGCTGCGCGCGCGTGAAGTGGCGATTCGTGGCGCGCAGGAGAAGCTCGAGACGTTGAAGCAGAACATCGACGACCTGAAAGTGCGGCGCGCCACCGCTGAGATGACCGAGATGGCCGCGGGCATGACGGCGAAGCTCGGCGGCAGCGCCGACACGCTGGAGCGGCTGGCGAAAATGGTGGACGAAGAACGCCAGCTCGCGGCGGGCCGCACCCGCGTAGCGCGCGATTCCATTCCAGATACGGGCGCGGCGCTAGGGGAAGATGAGCACCGCGCACTGGCTGAGCAGGCGTTGGTGGATTTTGCGGCGGAGGAAGACATCGCGCTGGAAACGCGCGTGCTGCCGTATCGCTCGACCAACCCCGGTAACCAGACCGAATAAGATTAGCGTGCCGGTTTGGCCGCGCGATATTTTACATTGGGCAGGTCTTTGAAATCGGCATCCTGTGTCCAGATCGTGGCGCGGAATGCTCGCGCGGTGGAGAGAATGAAGCTGTCGGCCTATACGGCCCCTCTCAGGAAACCACGCATTCCCGCGGCTTTTCGCACGGGATCAGCTGGATGCGGCCATTGTTCTCTGCCATCCGCCGTTTGCCTGCTGGCGGCATGCGGTAGGTTGAGCGCGGGATGAAGATCATCAGCTTGTGTTTTCTTTGCGCGCTCACGGCCTGCGGCGGAAGGAGCGCGTCGCCGTGGAACGCAGCCGCTGCGCGCGGGGACCGGCCGTGGGGTTACTACACCGGCCACGTCGAAGCGCGCTGGGAAAACGATGGGCGAACGATGACGCTGCTGAGCGAGCTGCGGTATGTCGATCCGGACGGCGTCGTGTGGATGGCGCCCGCGGGTTCGCAGGTCGATGGCGCGTCCATTCCGCGGTCGCTCTGGTCGTTCATGGGCGGACCGTTCGAGGGCAAATACCGGAACGCTTCGGTGCTGCACGATGTCGCCTACGATCAGCACACGCGACCGTGGCCGCAGTGCGACCGGATGTTTTATGACGCGATGCGTTGCAGCGGCGTAAGCGGGGTCGAGGCCAAGACGATGTATTTCGCGCTGCGACGATTTGGCCGGCATTGGAAGGAGCCGCGCGCGTTCGCCGGCGCGGTCGCCCGCAGCGAAGAGACGGTGCGTCGCGCCATTCCGGTGGATGAAGCCGAGCTGAACGAAACGAAGAGCTGGATCCAGAACGCCGACCCGTCGCTCGCGCAAATCGAGCAGCGTGCGGATACGGAACGGCGCTAGCCGCGCTTTGCCGCAGGTGCATTCCGCGCTAGATACGCGCGGTGAAAAAGCGCAATGCCGCCGTCATTTTCGTCCTCGTTACCGTTACGCTCGACATGCTTTCGGTCGGGCTCATCGTGCCGGTGCTGCCGAAGTTGATCCTCGATTTCCTCGGCGGCGAAATGAAGAACGCGGCCGATTGGAACGGCGTCTTCGGCACCGTCTTCGCGCTGATGCAGTTTTTCTTTTCCCCGCTGCTCGGTGTGTTGTCGGATCGCTTCGGCCGGCGGCCAGTCATTCTGCTTTCGAATCTCGGTCTCGGCCTCGATTACATCGTGATGGCGCTGGCGCCGACCCTCGGCTGGCTTTTTCTCGGCCGCGTCATTTCCGGGATCACCGCCGCCAGCATCACCACCGGCACCGCTTATGTCTCCGACGTCG
>QHBL01000057.1 GCA_003244125.1 Chthoniobacterales bacterium | reverse complement strand
GCACACTGCACACGAACGACGCGGTCGGCGGCATTACGCGATTGCTGGACATGGACGTCGAGCCGTTCCTGCTCGCGAGCGTGGTCAAAGCCTTCATCGCCCAGCGACTCGTGCGCACCATTTGCCCGGAGTGCAAAACCCTCGCCGGTTATCCGGTCGATTACCTGAAGGAACTTGGCGTAACTTTTCCTCCGGACTTCAAATTCTATCGGGGCGCCGGGTGCGATCATTGCCGGCAGACCGGCTACGTCGGACGCGTCGCGATCTACGAGATGTGCGTCGTGACTGAGCCGTTGCGGCGACTGATTCTGCAAAAGCGCGACGGCAACGAGCTCAAGCAGTGCGCTGTCGTGCAGGGCATGGAAACGCTGCGGCATGATGGCTGGCGCCGAGTCGTGCAGGGAATCACCACCGTCGAAGAAGTCGTGCGCGTGACGCAGACCGACGAAGTGATGGCGGAGAGCACGCCCGAAACTGAGCCCGTCGTCGCTCGCTAAGCCGGCGGTTTTTTCATTAGCACCGCTTCGCCATTGGGGTGAGCTTTATAGCTCGCTGCCGCTGGGCGCGGCAGCGTATCGCGATTCGCTGCACCGCAGCTTCGGGCGCCGAGAGATAAGGTTTGGTCGCGATGGGCTGCCGGACGGCCGCATGATGTCCCGCATCGGTCGCACAACGCGGCTTTGGCTTCGCATCGGACAGGCGAATACAGGCTCGGCGATAGGTTTGTTGGCCGTCGCTCAGTGGGCGCATACAGCGGCGAGCCGAGACGGGGGTGATAATCCGCTGAGGATTTCTGTTGACGGAAATCCCCAATTTATCAGAATTATAGTAAAACTAATACGTACAATAGCATATATCCATCGCCGCCTCCTCTATCTCATCCTGCCTCTGGGTAGCCTTGCTCCCATGGCTAACGCCACCGTCGTCGATCTGAGTGGCTCTAACGACTCCGGCGCCGTCAATGGTGCCCAGTTCGTCTTCACCGCCCAGCAGCCGACCGGCACAGGCGTTATTCAGCCCTTCCTCCGTTTGGAAAACACTCCGGCCGAGGAGGGTTACAATACTTCCGGCGGCACGCCTTTCGATGATAAGGCCGGCCCGTGGACTCACGACCTGACCTTCAGTAGTCTCCAGAGCAGCACGGTCGTGCTCAACGGCACCAGCTACTTTAAATTGCTGCTCGACGTGAATGAGCCCGGCGGTAACAAATCACTCATCTCGCTCGATCAGCTTCAGTTCTATACCTCCCCGATTGCCAGCCAGACAACGACCAATGTGAGCTCGCTCGGCACGCTGCGCTATACGTTCAGCACGGGCGATGCAGTGATTTTCGATGCTGATCGCAATCACGGCAGCGGTTCGGGCGATATGTACGCTTACATCCCAACAGGCAATTTCGCCGGGACCAACGGCAGCGACTATGTTTACCTCTATTCCCATTTTGGCAGCGCCGATGATAGCGAAGCCGGTTTCGAGGAGTGGGCTTTGGTTAACAACACGACGCCCGTGCCCGAGATGAACGCCCTCTTTCCGATGCTCGGCCTCCTCGCTGCGGCGATGGCGACCTGCCACGTCCGCCGCCGTAACGCTCAGCAGCTCGCGCTGCGAAAGTAAGCGTCGTCATTGGTTGTGACGTGGGTGGGGCGGCAGCAATGCCGCCCTGCTGCTTTAGGAACGAAACGGCTTATGAGCGGCTCGCTTCGCGCCGACTGATCAAAGATTGCGCCAGGTGCACAGGCTGCTTCGGAAGGCCTGCTCCAGCGTGTCAAAATCCGAGTCGCGGGCCGCGAATTCGAAGCGTATCTGATCACGCTCGCGATTAAGGAAAATGACCGATCGCTTGAAAACTTGGCCGAAGAGATTGTAGCGCAGCAACACGCGGAATGTCTCTTTACCGCTGATCTTGATTGGGTTTCTGTCCGTCGAGATCACCGCTACCGCGGTGCCATCCTTCGGCGCGCAAGCCATTGCCGCAGCGATCAGTTTCTTCAATCCTTCCTCGCCGAAGTCGGCGCGCTCACTCAACGCGACTAGGCTGATGCGTGCTTCCGCTTGGCTGTTGCCAGGAGGATAGAGGCTGAGTTTAGAAGCGCTACCTGAATACGTCCAACCTGGCGGTTGCTGGTAGGTAGGGTCTTTCCCGCTGGTACCTGGGAAGGCCAATCGATCGAGTTTGATCCCTTCCAGCTCGTATTCAGACTTTCTCGGCGTGAGCTGCAGGTCAGCCCTGGCGAGACCGACAATGAGGGCGGTGGAGCAGGCGAAAACTACGGCACGAGCGCCCATTTGCCTTTACTGAATTTGAAGTTCATAAATGCATTACCGCCGGGGGGGACGCGGACTTTGAAATTCTTGTCGAAATACCATTTTCGATTGGGAGGACTGTAAACGTTGTCTTTACCCCATACGCCAATCGCTTGCTGGCTGTTGTAAAGCTCGATCATCGATCCGTAGTAAGTGAAGTTCTTCCCGCTCCAGTCTTCAAGAAACCGTGGAAAGTTCTCGGCTCCGCCCGTGTACGTAAAGCCTGGACCATTAGTAACTATCCCCGAAACAATGGCGGTATTTACGGTAGTTGGGCTAGCGTCAGGAACGGTGCCGCTCACTGAATCATTCCATGCGTTTGAAAGGATATTCACGGCATCGGCGAGAATTGAGCTGGGTTGCCGGTTGTACTGGTTTCCGTTGGCATCGTTACCCTCCGGTTTCGTCGGATCACCGCTGTTTGATGGTGGGTTAACACCTGTGTTGAAGTCGCCCTGAAGATAAACGGGGTTCTGGCTGGCAATGGTCATACCACCAGCGGGGAGAGTCGAACCATCTGTTACTTTGATTCCGCGCTTCACGGTAGAAGAACCACTGGTGTCGTATATGTAAACCACACCGTTAAAGTTCGCCTGGCTTGAGATATTCCACTGCACACCATTAGTCGCGCTACTATTCGGCGTGGTAAGTTTGCCCACGTCGAGAGTGACGACGCGAGTAGGGGACGAGCCTTCGCGATTATCTTGGATGGAACCATTCGTGGTGATAACCCCGCTCGTGTTGAACATCTTATAGAGCTGCTTCTGCGCTGTTGTACGGGGATCGGCCCCGCTTATGGGCGGGCCAATGTTAGTAAAACCTCCCGCGCCATTACTTTGCCCAATGGTAACATTGTTGGTCGCGTCGACCTGAATGACGACGCCGGCTTGATCGTAATAGCGCGAACCCTGGAAAGGATCCGAACCCGAACTAGGAGGCTCGATCAGTTCGTGATAGCCAGTATTGTTCGGGTTACTCGGGTCAAAAGTCGTTGGATCGATGCTGGGATTCGACGCGGTAGGGGCGTTTGGTTCGCTCGTTGGCTTAACACCAGTTGGAGACGCCGGCGTCTGTCCGTTATGAGCTGTATCGTTACCGTCGCCATTTTTGTCTGGAGGCCGGAATCCGACTGTCCAGCCGCCTGGGTCAGTATCTCGTCTTAATGGATTTACACTGCCAAAGGTTGCCTTTTGCGAGAAATTCAGGGTATCGTGGCCCGTGTAAAGATCGCCGTTAGTGTGCACCCAGCCGGTAACGTTAAAGGGAGGACCTGGATGAATTTCGAGAGTGTCGTTGTAGTAGATCGCATAATTGAAAAACGAGTCTTGTTCTGCCTGTAAGACACGCTGAACCTTGGCGACGACATTTTTCTTCGGACCTATGGTGGGCAGAGTCACATAAGCGCTCGCCAGATAATTGTAGGTTACGGTGCCATCGCCAATTTCTCCAGCATTGGTTAAGCGCGGATTGTCCGAGTTATTGAGTGGATTGAGCCACGGATCGACCGCGATCACCTTGCACTGTTGTATTGTGGTGGTGGCATTGGGATTGTAATTACTTCTCGTCGGCGCTCCCACCAGAGTAACATTGGGAAACTCCGCGGCCGTCGGCAGGCGGAGGGCAGTGGCTCCGGTGGTTAACTGATTAGTGGTTGGTGTGGGATTTCCGGGCAGGCCATTTTGGCACATCTGGCGCCAGAGCGCAAAGTTATGATCGATGCAACCATCCCCCATAGCAACGGCGCTCTCCAGGGTATTACTCCGATCGACGTGGCGCTGGACAGTCATCGTGTACTCGGCCGCGATACCGACAATTACCATCAGGGTCGCTAGAATGGAAATAGCGAGGACGATGGCCGTCCCTCCTTGCGTGGATCTGGATAGTCTCATGGCAATGTTGCGAGAGGTGGATTGGCGCGTACCGGGATAGTCTCGCTAAGGAGAAGCCGTGTGGACTTAAAGCCAAGATCGGAAGCAGTATTGCCGCGATTACTTGATTTGGAGTCGAAAGTGGAAAGATCAACTTTCACCGCATTGTTAGCCGCAATTGAAAATGGTGTCGCGCTATCGACGCCTCTGGCTAAGACTACAAAATTGCCGGCGGCGCCAGTTGGATGCCATTCCAGAGTGTTGTTCTTGACGACGTAGTAGGGCCTATTGGTGGCGAAGCAGGTTACGTTGTAGTTAGTCGGCCCTTGTGTTCCCGTAATCGGTACGGGCGAGGGCGCGGGCGATGGCTGAACCAGATTGATCGTCGTGACACCTGCATTGGCATCTGCGGCAATCGGTTCTTCTACATTGAAGCCTGGAATTATGAGGCGTTGACCGGCTGTGACGGGTTGTGGCAAATCGACAACAACGCTGCTCGTAGCGTCAGCCGCGTCCTGTGTGATTTGGAATGGGCCTCCCGCCCACTGTTCAAAAGCAAACCCCGCGGCTGGTGTTGCGGCGGTGGCATTGCCGTTCACGTCTACCAGCTCCGGAGCTGAAATGGCGGCGTGAAGGTTCTGCGTCATCTGAAGCAGGGCCGCGCGTGCCTGTTGGTGGGCGGTGTTCACCGCGGTGTTCTTTGCCCCAAGGGTGGTTCCCGTGTACAGGATAGAGAAGATCATGAGACCGAGGGCGGCGATAACGACCATTGTCACCAGCATTTCGACTAGCGTTAGTCCGGTCTGGGATGATTTATCTGCTTTCATCAATCGGAAACTCGCACTGTCGACATATCTAAGGAATAGCGATAACTGGGCTTCGGGTACGCGACGGTCACTGTTGTCCGATAGACGTTCACCCCATTGACGGTCAGCATCGCAACGACGGTGGTACGCTTGCCGAGTACGAGTGCGCCCGCGACTCGAGGGTCGTCGTAAATCGGGAGATCGAGTTCTGTCGTCGGACTATTAGCTGGGTTTAAGAGGCGCGGGTTCACTCCGCCCGCAGGATTGAACGGGACTGATTGGATCTCATCGATCTTACTCATGGCCAAAGCGTAAGCACCGGTTGAGTTACGGCTAACAGTTGAAAACTGATTGAATTTAGTGAGCGCTCCGATTGTGACGCTTACCCCTAGACCAACTAGAGCAATGGCGACCATGGCTTCGACCAAGGTGAAACCGGCAGGCGCGACCGCTTTGGGCGAAGCTGAGCGCGGAGATTTCATCGGTCGTATAGACAGAGCAGGAGATATACCATGGGAGCATTCCCATAATTATCGTAAGCGTTCGACGTGAGTGGAATCGCCGGGCGCCTGTCGCGTTTCCGCAAGGGCGAATCGCGACGCGCCGAACTTCCGTTTGCCCCAGCGCAATCGGCGATTGCGCGACGGTGCGTCCCCCGCTTAATCTGCGGGCTCCAAATGTTCGCGCTTCAGCCTGAGATGAAGATTTTCAGCGGCTCGGCCAATCGTGAGCTGGCGCAGCGGATTTGCGATTACATCGGCGCGCCGCTGGCCAAAGCCACTCTGAGCGCGTTTCCCGATGGGGAAACCTACGTCCGAATCGAGGAAAACATCCGGGGGCGCGACGTTTTTATTATTCAGCCGACCTGCCCGCCGGCGAATGACCACCTGATGGAACTGCTCATCATGGTGGACGCGGCGCGGCGGGCGAGCGCCGACCGCATCACGGCGGTGATCCCGTTCTTCGGCTACGCGCGGCAGGACCGGAAAGACAAGCCGCGGGTGCCGATTACGGCGAAATTAATTGCGAACCTGCTGGTGGCGGCGGGCGTGCATCGGGTGCTGACGATGGACCTGCACGCGCAACAGGTGCAGGGATTCTTCGACATCCCGGTGGACCATCTCTACTCGATGCCGGTGCTGATCAAGTACCTGCGGCAAAAGCTCACGCGCAAGGTGACCGTCGTCTCGCCCGACGTGGGCGGGTTGAAAATGGCCTCGGCGTACTCGCAGGTGCTCGGCGCCGGGTTGGCGATCGTGGCGAAGCAGCGGCGCAGCGCGACTGACACGAAAGCGCTGTATCTGATCGGCGAGGTTGCTGACAGCGATATTCTGCTGGTGGATGATTTGACGGAAACAGCGGGAACGCTGACCTCGGCGGCGACGATCTTGAAAGAACGTGGCGCGCTCGATATTTATGCGGCGGTATCGCACGCGGTGCTGGTGGATGTAGCGGTGGCGCGGTTGCAAAAATCCGAAATTAAGGAACTGGTAACGACCAACAGCACGCCCGTGCGCCGGATCGACGGTTTCTCCATCCAGGTGCAGTGCGTGTCGGAGCTTTTGGGCGAAGGCATGAAGCGGATTCACAATGACGAATCGGTGTCGTCGCTCTTTGAAATTGAGGAACGTTAACAATGGCAACGCAAGTAAAATTGGCAGTGGAACGGCGTGAGGCGACCGGGCGCTCGGCCGCGCGCAAGCTCAAGGCGCGTGGCATTGTGCCGGCGGTCGTGTACGGCGGCCGGGAAAAACCGGAGCCGTTGCAGCTATCACGCCGCGATCTTAGCGCGGTGCTCAGTCACGCCTCGGGTGAAAATATTCTCGTCGAGCTCGAGATCGCCGGAGAGGGGAACACGCGCATGGCGATGGTGCAGGAGGTGCAACATTCGCCTGTGGGCGGCGATGTTTTGCACGTCGATTTCCATGCGGTGTCGATGGACGAGAAAATCGAGGCGGGCATTCCGATCGACGCCACGGGCACGGCGAACGGGGTCAAGAATTTCGGAGGTCTCCTGGAGCAGAGCTTGCGTGAGCTGACGGTGGAATGTTTGCCGCGCGATCTGCCGGACCGGTTTGTCGTTGATGTGACTAATCTCAACGTCAGTGATTCCATTCACGTCCGCGATATCAAGCTTCCCGAAGGTGTGATCTCAAAGGTGCAGGCTGACTTGACCGTGTTCTCTGTCCTCGAGCCGACGGTGGAAGAAGAGCCCGCGGCGGCGACTGCGGCAACGACGGCTGCCGGTCCCGAAGTCATCAAGGAGAAAAAAGAAGAGGGCGAAGCGACGGCGGCTCCTGCCGGCGGAGGAGCAAAGGCGGCGGCTGCTCCAGCGAAGGAGAAGAAGTAATCTTTGCCGCAGCAGGCGGTGGACGGTTCGCGTATTCGGCTCGTCGTCGGGCTCGGGAATCCCGGCGCGGAGTACGCCGGCACGCGACACAATGTCGGCTTCGCTGTGCTGGATCGGTTTGGCCAGCGGGAGTCGTTAGCTTTTGAGCGCCAGGCGAAATGGGGCGCGGCCATTGGCAAATCGGGCGACGCAATCTTGCTCAAACCGATGACGTTCATGAATCGCAGCGGAGACCCGGTCGCAGCGGTCGCGGATTTTTACAAGATCGTTTCCGCCGAGATATTGATCGTGCTCGATGACCTCGCGCTTCCGCTGGGACGTTTACGGATTCGCGAGAGTGGCGGGCCGGGTGGACATAACGGACTGGAGTCGGTCATCGTTAACCTCGCCACGGAAGAGATTCCCCGGCTGCGGCTGGGGATTGGCGCCGCGCCGGAGCATGGCTCGATTGATTACGTGCTCTCGCCATTTTTCGAAGAGGAAAAACCACTTGTCACGGCGATGATCGAGCGAGCGGCCGATGCGGTGAAGTGCGCGATTGACAACGGCGTCGTTTCCGCGATGAACAGGTTCAACCGGGACCCCAGCCAAGGTAAAGAAGAGACATGATGAATCGTTACGAAGCGTTACTCGTTCTCAACACCCAGGGCCGCGACGACACGGTCAAAGACGTGGTCGAGCGGCTCGAGTCGGAGTTCGAGAAGGAAGGCGCAAAAATCGAGCAGGTGCAAAAGATGGATCGGCGGCAGTTTTCCTACGCGGCCGGGTCGCTGGACAGCGGCTATTTCGTGAACTTCGTTTTCGAAGCGGAGCCCCAGCTGATCACGCGGCTGCGGTCCAAGTTCAAGCTCGATACGGAAGTTTACCGGCAGCATTACCAGCGGCTTAAGCCGAAGAACGAAGGCCGCGCTGAAGAGCCGAAAAAACTCGCCGCCCAGAAATAACTTCGCTACAAGCGAAGCATGGCCAGTTTCAACAAAGTCATTTTACTCGGGAACCTGACGCGCGATCCCGAGGTGCGATACACTCCCAAAGGCAGCGCCGTGGCGGACATCGGCATCGCGGTGAACCGGCAATACACGCTGGAGAACGGGGAAAAACGCGAGGAGGTCACGTTTGTCGATGTCACGTTTTGGGGGCGGACGGCGGAAATCGCGGGTGAGTATTTAAAGAAGGGCCGGCCGATTTTCATTGAAGGCCGGCTTCAGCTCGACACCTGGGACGACAAACAGTCGGGACAAAAGAGAAGCCGGCTCAAAGTGATTGGCGAAAACATGCAGATGCTGGGCAGTCCGCGCGGCGGCGGAGGCGGTGGCGAGGTCGAAGAAAGCAGTTCGCGGCCAAGTAAACCGAGCGCTCCGCCCAAGCCGGCAGCGCCCGCTGAGCCGGACGACGACGAGATTCCGTTTTAGGGTCGCTTGACCGGGACACGTGCCGGTCGTAGCCTGCACGTGTGAAGGATAAGCTTACCCTGACCGTCGACCGTAACGCCATTGCCAAGGCGAAAGCATTCGCTAAGAAGCAGGGGACTTCTCTTTCCGCGCTGGTTGAGCAACAGTTTAATCAGCTTGACGGCCAGTCATTCGGCGAGAAATGGCGCGGCAAGTTCAAGGTTCCGAAGGAGGATCCCAACGATCCGCGGCTGAATTACCTGTTGAGGAAATACGTTCACCGGGTCAGATGAAGGTGCTGGTGGACTCCGATGTCTTGCTCGACATAGCGCTTGATCGGCAGCCATTCTTCGCGTCGAGCAACGCAGCACTCGAGTGGTGCCGGCAACACCCCGGCAGCGCCGTCATGGCGTGGCATACGGTCGCGAACGTTTATTACCTGCTGCGCCGCGCTGAGACCGACGCCGTGGCTCGCAAGTTCATTTCTGAGTTGCTCGTTTTTGTAGCAGTGGCCCGCAGTGACACTCGTGCGGTGCTGCATGCCTTTACGCTGCGAATCGCGGACTTCGAAGATTCACTTCAAGCTGCCGCCGCGATCTTTGAAGACGCCCCACTCATCGTCACGCGCAATATCCGCGACTATCGTCATTCACCGGTCCTTGCTATCGAGCCTGAGACTCTCGTCGCGCGATACGGGTGATGAATTCCACCGAAGCTTCCATCGCGCTGAACATGCTGCGGCTCATCGGGCCGGTGCGGCTTCGCAAATTGGTCGAGGTGTTCGGGTCGCCGGAGAATGTGCTGGCGGCGAAGCGCGATCAGCTACGACGGGTGGAAGGCATAGGAGCTGATGTCGCCGAGGAAATCGTTAAGTGGGAATCGAGCGTCGATCTCCCGGGGGAATTGCGACGCATTCAGGAGTTCGGCGCCCATGTCCTCACGGCGGAGTCGTCGGAATATCCGCGTTCGCTGCGGGAAATTCATGCGCCGCCCATCGTGCTTTATGTCTGGGGTGAATTGAACGAGCGCGATCAGCACGCGATCGGCATCATCGGCGCGCGGCGGACAACGCATTACGGGAGCGAATCGGCGAAGAAGCTGGCGTACCAATTAGCCTACGCAGGACTGACGGTGGTGAGCGGCCTGGCGCGCGGGATCGATACCGCGGCGCATCACGGCGCGCTCGCGGCGAAAGGACGAACGATCGCGGTGATCGGCTCAGGATTGGCAAAACTTTATCCGCCGGAGAACGCCGCGCTGGCCGATAAAATCCGCAACGGCAATGGCGCCATCGTGTCCGAATTTTCGATGGAGATCGAACCGGACCGCCAAACCTTTCCGATGCGCAATCGTATTATCAGCGGCTGGAGTCAGGGAATTCTGGTGGTGGAAGCGGGGCTGAACAGCGGCGCGTTGATTACCGCGAGCCAGGCGATCGAGCAGGGGCGCTCCGTTTATGCTGTACCCGGACATATCAATGCGCCGAGCGCTATGGGTTCGAACCGGCTGATCCAGCAAGGCGCGAAGCTGGTGATGGACGCGAGCGATATTCTCGATGATCTCCAGATTCTGCTGCCGGAGGCGAAACCGATTGCATCGGCGGCACGGCCGCTGCCTGAACTGTCGACCTCAGAGCGGAGCGTTTACGATGCGATTGATTCGAGTGAGACGGCGATCGACGCCATTGCGGAGCGCTGCAATTTATCGACCAGCATAGTTTCCTCGACTCTGCTGCGCCTCGAGCTGAAGCGGCTGGTGAAGCAGTTACCGGGAAAATATTTCGTCAAACTGGCCTGATTCGCGCTCCACCTGCTTCGGTGTAAAGTCCGGCGCTCGAAAAATGTCCAAGGCCCTCATCATCGCGGAAAAGCCGAGCGTGGCGCGTGATCTCGCGCGCGTTCTGGGCAAATTCCGGCACGACAAAGATTTCCACGAGAACGAGCGCTACATCATTTCGTCTGCGGTGGGGCATCTGGTCGAGATCGTGCCGCCCGAGGGCGCGGAGGTGAAACGCGGGAAGTGGAACCTCGAGAACCTGCCGGTGTTGCCGGAGCATTTCGATCTCGCCCCGATCGAGAAAAATAAATCCCGGCTCCATCTGCTCGCGCGCCTGATCAAACGGCCGGACGTGACCGAGATTATCAACGCCTGCGACGCGGGGCGTGAAGGCGAGCTGATTTTTCGCAACATCATGCGCTACACCGGCACGAAGAAACCGACCCGTCGTCTCTGGCTGCAATCGATGACGGCGGAAGCGATTCGTAACGGCTTTGCGCATTTGCGTTCGGAACAGGAGCTGCGGCCGCTGGGGAATGCGGCGACTTCGCGCGCGGAGAGCGATTGGCTCGTCGGCATCAACGCCACACGCGCGCTCACTTCGTTTAATTCGCGCACCGGCGGTTTCCAAAAGACCGCGGCGGGTCGCGTGCAAACGCCGACGCTGGCGATCCTGGCGGCGCGTGAGGAGAAAATCCGCTCCTTCAAGGCTCGGCCCTATTTTGAAGTGCACGCCAACTTCGGCGTCAGCGCCGGCACTTATCGCGGCCGATGGTTCGACGAAAACTTCAGGAAGGACGGCGATGAGGATGCGCGCGCGGAACGGATTTGGACGCAGGAGCGCGCGGAAGAGATTCGCGGCAAGTGCGCGGGCAAAACCGGTGAAGTCACGGAAGAGAAAAAGGCGACGACGCAGCAGTCGCCGCTGCTTTACGATCTAACGACTCTGCAACGGGAAGCGAACGGCCGTTTCAGCCTGAGCGCCCGGCGCACCTTGCAATTGGCGCAGGCGCTGTACGAGAAACACAAAGTGCTGACTTACCCGCGGACCGATTCGCGTTATTTGCCGGAGGATAATCTCGCGCAGGTTCGCAAGGTTATGGGCAGTTTCGAGGACGCGACGCTCGCTGCGCATGCGCGTAAAGCCTTGCAGAACGATTGGGTGAAGCCGAGCAAACGCGTTTTCAACAACGCCAAGGTAAGCGATCACCACGCCATCATTCCCACCGGCGCCTCCGCCGCGCATCTGGATGAATTCGAGCGCAAGATTTTCGACATGGTAGCGCGGCGCACGATCGCGATCTTTTATCCGCCGGCGCAGTTCGAAGTGACGACGCGGATTACGCGCGTGGAAAGCGAACCGTTCAAGACTGAAGGCAAGATTATCATCGATCCCGGGTGGTTGGCGGTTTACGGGCGCGAGGCGACCGGTGAAGACGAGCAGTCGGTCGTGCCGATTTCGCCGGGAGAAACGGCGAAGGTTTTGAACATCGACATCAAGGCGGAAGAGACCAAACCGCCCGCGCGATTGACCGAAGCGACTTTGCTTTCAGCGATGGAAGGCGCGGGCAAACTGATCGAGGACGAGGAGCTGCGCGAAGCGATGCGGGAGCGCGGGCTAGGCACGCCGGCGACGCGCGCGCAGATCATCGAAGGCCTCATCCTCGACGGGTATGTCGAGCGGCAGGGGAAGGAGCTGATCGTGACGGCGAAAGGGCTGTCGCTCATTACGCTCCTGCGCAATCTTCAGACCGACGTGCTGTGCAAACCGGAGCTGACCGGCGAATGGGAAGCTCGCCTCAAACAAATGGCGCAGGGAAAGCTCGACCGTGACGAGTTCATGAGAGACATCCGGGCCTTGACCCAGCGCATCGTGGAGAAGGTGCGCAATTTTCGCGGCGAGCACATCGAAGGCGAGTACGCCACGCTGAAGGTGAAATGTCCCAACTGCGCGGGCGGTCCGATCAAGGAAGATTACAAAACGTTCCGTTGCAAGAATTGCGACTGGCTGATGTGGAAGACGATGGCTTCGCGGCAATTCACGCCGGAAGAAGTCTCCGAGCTGTTGACGCGCGAGCGTATCGGGCCGCTGAAAGGGTTTCGCAGCAAAATGGGCCGCGCTTTCGACGCGGTGGTGAAACTTGGGGAGGACAAAAAACCGCAGTTCGATTTCGGGGAAAACGGCGCGGCGAGTCTGGAGAAGATCGACAAGCAAACGCACAAAGCTCTGGGTTTGTGTCCGGTTTGCCAGAAGGGTCAGATCTATGAGCTTGAGCGCGCGTATGTCTGCGAAAATGCGCTCGCTTCGCCGCCGGCGTGCAGTTTCCGCATGGGCAAAACCATTCTTCAGCGCGACATCCCGAAGGAGCAGGTGCAGAAGTTAATCGCGACCGGTAAGACCGATCTGCTGCCGCGATTCATCTCGAAAAAAGGGCGGCCGTTTTCCGCTTATCTGAAGCTCGAGGACGGCAAGGTGGGATTTGAGTTCGAAGCGAAAAAGGCGAAGCCGACTCGCGCGTTCAAGCGCAAAGCACCGGCCACAGCATAGCAGCGACAACAACGCGCTGTCATCCTGAGCGAGTCGAGGGATCCCGTAGCGTCACCTCTACGATATCTTCGCGGGATCCTTCGACTCCGCTT
>QHBL01000066.1:791-12594 GCA_003244125.1 Chthoniobacterales bacterium | reverse complement strand
CTCGCGTAACTCAGGCTTCCAGCCTGACGCGTCGAGTGGCCTTCCAGGCTGGCAGTCTACACGCGAGCAGAAATGCTCGCGTGACAATCAGGCCAGAGGCCTGAGTTACTTGCAAACGGCGTGGCCCGCAGCGATTAGTTTTCTGCATGTCTATCCCCGCCGCCATTCGTGTCGAACAACCGAGCACCGACTCAGAAATCTTCGCCCACACTCGCTGGGATATCGTGCCGATGCTCGCTGGCCTATTCCACCTCGCTTATTTCCTCGCCATGTTCTGGCTCTTCCCGCGCACGCCACTCTGGATCATGCTCCTCATGGGGTTCGTCTACTCCCTCATGATCAACGCCAACATCAACGGCCTCGCCCACAACTTCATTCACAACCCGTTCTTCCGCTCGCCCCTGCTCAATCGCCTTTTCAGTTTGCTCAATTCCATCGCCGCCTGTTTCTCCCAGACTTACTATGACGGCGTGCACATGCGGCATCATCGCGGTAACTCCGACCGGCAGGACGAGAACGGCGAAACCATCGACTGGCTCTCAATCTATCGGCACGGCCACGATGGCGAGCCCGAGAACCCGTGGAGCTATGTATTTCTTAGCTTCTTTCGCGATAACCCGGCGGCTATTCGCAAAGACCTGGGCAAGCGCGCCAATAACGATGTCATCTGGGGCAACATCGAGCTCGCTTCCGTTGCAGTAGTTCTACTGACCCTGTTCATACTTAATTGGCGCTACGCTCTCTTCTTTCTACCTTTCTTCTACCTCGGCCATTGCTTCAGCTACTTAAACGGCTATTTCCGCCACTATGGAGCTAATCCCGATAAGCCCATCGCCTGGGGCGTGAGTAGCTACGGAAAGCTTTATAACTGGATCTTCTTCTACAACGGCTACCACGCCGAGCATCATTTCCGGCCGAAGGTGCATTGGACGAAGATGGAAAACTTCCAGCGCCAAATCGCCGAGCTACAAAAGCAGGAAGGCGTCCGCGTCATCGAGCACGCGCACATGCTCGGTTTTCTCGATTCGAACCTGCCGAAGCATCACCCTAAGGCAGAGGCTTGGGAGTCAAAGCTAGAGATTCCTCGACTTCGCTCGAAATGACAAGAGGCCAGCATCCCGCTCTTTTGTCATGTCGAGCGAAGCGAAGCGGAGCCGAGACATCTCTGACCATTTCAAGCCAGGCGACGACCCGCCTGAAGTCGGCACTTTAGCTGAGCAGTTACAGCGTCGATCACGCTCTGCCAATCGCCAGGATGCCGCTGACGAAAGAGCCGCATTGTCGGATACCACTGCGAATCGTCACGGCCGCTCATCCATCGCCAGTCGGGATCAGAATGGAGCAGCGTCCAGGTCGGAACGCCGAGTGCGCCACCGAGATGTGGCGGCAAACTGTCAATCGAGATAAGCAGATCGAGGCCAGCGATTGTGCGCGCGGCCTCAAGAACATCATCGCTTCCAGAGTTAACGCCGAAGTCGCCGTTCCAATCGGCGAGCGCGGGACCGCGTTGAAGTATGTGCCAGCGTACGCCGCCGACATCACCTAATTCGCGCACTAAATCGAATGGAATTGACCGCCGCTCATCCCACTCGCCTGCCGCCCAGACGAGGCCGACATTCAACTTGTCATCATGCTCGACCTCAGCTCGGCTGAGATGGAAGTACGGAACGTTGGCCGGAATTGCAGCAACGGTAGAGCGAAACAGGTGCGGCAATTCCATCAATTCCACATCGACCTCGAACTCGCAGTCCGGCGCGCCTCCGTGCAGTGGGAGTAGCTCATCGAACGCGGCGCGCATCGTTTGCAGTAACGGCAGGAGCTCGGGTTGCGCCCACACCGTCACGTGCGCAGCGATTCTCTTCACCATGGGCGCATAGCGGATGAACTGCACCGTATCGCCGAGCCCGTGATAGCAGCGAATCAACACTCGCTTGCCCTCCAGCGGCTCGCCCTTCCAAACCCATTGCAGGTGCCTGGGAAGATTTGCGCAATCGCGACCGCGGCGAAGTCGCAGCACTTCATCGCTGACTTTCCAGGCCGACTCGAAATCGCCGGCGCGCATGTGCCGCAGCCAGAGATCGCCGAGAGCACGTGCCTTGGCGGGATCGGGCGCCGCTAATTGTTCCAGCGCCCGAGAGTCGTTAGCTTGCAAACGATTTGCGCAGCATTTCCTTCTTCGCTTCCCATTGCTCCTGCAAGCGCCGCATCTCGGATTGGAGCTGCTGCTGAAGTTGCTCCACTTCATCCGCCTTGCCCGCAGTCACTGCCTTCGTGATCTCGCCTTTGAGGAACAATTCCTTCTCCGCGATCTTCGCGCGAAACTGCGAGTCGATCTCCGCCAGCTGCGCCTTTTGCTCGTCATTCAACGTCACCGCCGGCGCAGTTTTTTGCAGGCGTTCCATGGCCAGCTCGTAAGCCGATTTCATCGTGCCAAAACCGTTGTCCGTTGCACCAGCGAAATCAATTTCTAAGTTAGCCGCTCTTCATGCGCCGCGACATTCGACTGCTCTCCACCGATTTCGACGGCACGCTCGTCGCGCATGATTCCTTTCCCGTGCTCGACCCCGCTTGCATGCAGCTCATTGCCGAGTTGCAACGCGACGGCGTGAAGTGGGCCATCAACACCGGCCGTTCTGTCGAGCTGCTTGAATCCGGACTGCTCGATTTCGATTTTCCCGTCCACCCCGATTTCATCCTGACGAGCGAACGCGATGTTTTTCGATCGGCGCGTAATGGTGGGGAAGGATGGGAGCCGTTTGGCGATTGGAATGATCGCTGCGCCCGCGCGCATGAAGAGTTGTTCAACTCGGCGCGCTCGGTGCTCGCGGAAATCCTCGAGTTTGTGAAACAGCACTCCCGCGCCCGCATCGTTTACCTGGGGAACGAAGCCGAAGGTTTGGTGGCGGAGAGTGAAGAAGAGATGGATCGGATCACGCACTTTATCGATCACGTGCGGGCGCCGCACCCGCAGTTTCATTACCAGCGCAACTCGATTTGGCTGCGGTTTTGTCACGCTGATTATCACAAAGGCGCCGCGCTGGCGGAGCTGGGCCGGCTCGTCGATGTGCCCCGCGAGCAGATCTTCGCCGCGGGCGATCATCACAATGATCTTTCAATGCTCGATGGACGCTTCGCCGCGATGGCAGCGTGCCCCGCGAACGCGATCGAGTTGGTGAAAGAAGCGGTGCGTTCAGCGGAAGGCTACGTGGCCGCACGCGAGTACGGCGCCGGTGTTCACGAAGCGCTGGTGTATTTTCGGAACACAACAGTTTCGGCTGTGCGGCCGACGCGCACGGAAGACGCCCGTCTGCGGCTGTCACGGCAGACAGGCGTCCCGCCTGTCGAATAGAAGCAACGCAGCCCAACGGCAGGCGAGACGCCCGCCTGCCATGACAGGCGAGGACGCCTGTCTTCCGGCAGAGCACCCCGCTTTTCGCGAAGCGTTTCTCTTTTGGCTGAAGCTGGGCTTCATCTCCTTCGGCGGACCAGCCGGACAGATCGCGATCATGCAAACCGAGCTGGTCGATCGCCGGCGCTGGATCAGCCAGTCGCGCTTTTTGCATGCGCTGAATTTCTGCATGCTTCTTCCCGGCCCGGAAGCAACGCAACTCGCGATCTACGTCGGCTGGCTGCTGCACCGCACCATCGGCGGCATCGTTGCCGGCGCGCTCTTCGTCATCCCGTCGATGTTCGTGCTCTGGACCTTGAGCTACATTTACGTGCGCTTCGGCAACGTGCCAGTAATCGCGGCAATCTTCTATGGACTCAAGCCTGCCGTCACCGCCATCGTTCTGGCGGCGCTGGGGCGGATCGGACGAAGAGCTCTCAACAACGCCACAATGTGGAGCATCGCGCTCACCGCATTCGTCGCGATCTATTTCTTCAAGGTTCCTTTTCCGCTGATCATTCTCGGCGCGGCGTGCGTCGGGTTCGTTGGCCGATTTTTTTGGACCTTTACTGCTGAGCACGATTACTCGCCGCTTGTAAACGAGAGGCCGTCCAACCACAGCCCTCTCTCTTTGCGCCGCGCGATTCTGATCATCGTCACATGCATGACGCTGTGGCTGACACCAACGCTCTTGGCCGGATTCGCGCGCGGATGGCAGAGCACACTTTTTCGCGAAGGCGTCTTCTTCAGCAAAGCGGCGGTCGTGACTTTCGGCGGCGCCTACGCGGTGCTGCCCTACGTCGCGCAACAGGCGATGTTTCACTACAGCTGGCTGCGACCGGGCCAGATGATGGATGGACTGGCGCTGGCGGAAACAACGCCCGGCCCGCTCATCATGGTGGTGCAGTTCGTCGGCTTCGTCGGCGCCTGGCAAGATCCCGACGATTTGCCGCCGCTGCTGGCAGCGACGCTCGGCGCGCTGATCACGACCTGGGTGACTTTCGTGCCGTGCTTTTTATGGGTGTTTCTCGGCGCGCCTTATATCGAACGACTCCGCGGAAATGTGCGACTGACGGCGGCGCTTTCCGGGATCACTGCGGCCGTCGTCGGCGTGGTCTTGAATCTCGCCGTCTGGTTTTCGCTGCGGGTGTTCTTACCTGGCGACCGAAGCGTTGACGCGTTTGCAATCGCGATCACCGCGGTCGCGTTCTTCGGTTTGCTCAAGTGGCGTTGGAATGTGGTTGCCGTGGTGCTCGGAGCAGGTGCGGCGGGATTGATCTGGCGACAAATGATCGACGGCACGTTGTAAACCGGCGAGATGTCCGTGCTACGCCGGTTGCTGCGAGCGCACCCACTCATTGGCGAAGCGGGCAACCTGACGCGCGTTTTGCAATTGCAGCTTTTCCTTAATGTGGGCTCGATGCGCTTCCACCGTCTTCGCGCTCAGATGAAGGCGGTTCGCGATCTCGCGCACTTCCTTCCCCTCGCCCAGCAATTGCAAAACCTCGAGCTCGCGATCGCTCAATTTCTCCACCGGTGAGACCGTGTCGCCTGCGCCGTGCAGATGCGCCAGCACCATGCGCTTCGACATGTTTGGGCTGATGAAAATTTCCCCGCGCAATACCATCCGCACCGCCGAGATGAAATTATCCAGCGCCTCTCGTTTCATGACGTAGCCGCGTGCGCCCGCCCGCAGCGCGCGTTCGGCAAAAAGCGTCTCATCATGCATCGATAAAACGAGCACCGGCAGCTTCGGTTTTTCCGCTTTGATGTACTTGGTCAGTTCGATCCCATTGGTGCTTCCTTCCAGACCGATATCCACCACCGCGAGATCGAACTTGTATTTGCGGATCTTCTCCAGCGCTTCATTGCTCGTGCTCGCTTCGGCGCGCACTTCCAGGTCGGGCTCATCCTGGAGCAATTGCACCACGCCGCGTCGAAAGAGCGGATGATCGTCCACCACCAGCACCGCGCTTTTCTTCAGCGCTGCAATTGCGTGATTTGGGGCTTTGGCTGTGGCTGGCATCTCTTCAACGCGGTCTCCTGAAAGAGCCGCTTTCCTAAACGAAATCGCGCCTCGTCCGTTGGTGAGATGGCTCCCACCATTGTTTCCGTACGTCGCGGCAAAACCGTTACTTCTCATTCCATCGCATGTCGCATTCCCAAACAAAGTCGCGCAAGCTGCCCCACCGTCGGCAGAATCGCTCCAGGCCTAGTCCGTCATTTCCTTCGCTTTGACGTAACCGTGTTGGGTGAAATCCGCGATGGAGCTCACCGCGAAGATGCTCGCCACCATCCGCGTCATTCTTGGCTCGAAGGTAAAGCCGTAAACGAATCCCGACGCGATCCACATTCCCAGACAATACGGACAAGTGAGTAGCTGCCCGATCGTTTTACGCATGCCAGTTCCGCGTGGTCTCTCATCCAGCTCACCCGCACCGGCAGAGCCTTCCACTTCTGTAAACGGCGCCCGCAACGGATGCGTCACCTTTGCGCGCGTGAGCACCCGGCTCGCCTTTTGCGTGGCGAGGCCGAGCAATAGGAGATCACCCGTTGTCGGCTCCTCCCGAGCCGGGGACTTGCTGCGGAAGAAAAGAAAAAGCGCAAGCGCGGCGTTGAAGAGGCCGATGAGTGCGGCATAGGTGGGCAACTCCGCGGGCGTGATCTCCGCGCCGTCGTTACTGCTGGTGGCCCTCGCGTTGTCAGGGATTCGTCGAGTAAGCATGACACATCTCTATCGCACGGCGGGGGCCAATTCGCCGTGCCCGCGCTCGAGCGCTTTGTCATCCACAAAATCCGCCGAGCCGAAGTCGCACCGCTGCGCGATTAAGATTTGGGGGAACACTGCCTCCATCTCGGCGCCGCATCTAGCCCAGAGGCTCTTCCGTATCAACCGCCGGCCGCACGCCGGTTCCAAACCTGTGCCACAATGCCGCCCAATTCGCATCAAGCCGCCGCAGCGCAGTTACGATAACACCCGCTCCTCGTTTAGGCCCAACGTCGCTGGCCTGGTCACCACTCGTTAGCCGCTTCATCCGCCGCACGAAACAGACGCGACCATTGTGGGAAAACTCGCTCGTCGTTCCCTGGCCATCTCGCTCAGGGCACCACATCCACTCCGCCGCCGGCGCATCGCACTTCTCATTTGGACAATGCAGGCGCAGCGGCCCGAATCCACGCGACCCGCCCAGCACCGCAATCTCACTAACCGCAAACATTCGGTCGCACCGCGTACAACAAAGCCCTTCACCCGCCACATGCCGCCGCCGATCCAGCCGCTGGAAAATGTCCAGCTTGTCCTGGCCCGTAACGATTGCCTCGCTCGGTATCACCCCAAACAAGTCTCTCCTACGGGCCTCAACTCAGGCAATTAGGCGACTGGCGAAAGCCAGTACAGGAAAAAGACCCAGCCCGACTAGGGCAAAGAATGCCGGCAACCGGGCCGCGAGCCTTCAGGGCACGATCTTCTGTTTCACTAACTCCGTCCGATTAAGATCGAGATTCGACTCGGGAATTACTTCGACCTCGTTCCAATCTTTCTTCAAACTCTCCGCAAAAGCGGGCGCCTGACCGACCACAACCAGACCGGGCGGCTTTGATAGATACTCTCGCGCGAACGACGCGATGTCCGTACTCGTTACCTGATTGATGGAAGGTATGTATTTGTCCAGACTATTCAGAGGCAGATCGCACGTAATTATACTGCTGATCTGTCCGGCTACACCGAAGTTAGTTTCCATGCTTCGCGCATACCTGCCGGTGAGCATCGCCTTGCGCGATCTAAGTTCTTCTCCTTTCGCCGGCTCACGGCCGAGTCGCCTTAGCTCCACCTGCATGAGCTTCGCCACCTCCGCGGCCGACTCGTTCTTCGTCTGCGCACTGACGATAAACTGGCCCGCGTCACGTCGCGCATCCAGATTACTTCCCGCTCCATAGCTTAACCCGCGTTTGATCCGAATCTCACGATTCAACCATGAGCCAAACCCATTGCCGAGCACAGCGTTCGCCACCAGTCCAGAATAGTAATCCGGCGACGCACGCTTCAGCGATGGCGCAGCTAATAACACTGCCGCCTGGCCAGCTTGCTTCATATCTATGACGATGTGCCGCGGCTTCCACTCCTTCGCCAGTGGCGTTGCCTTCGGCTTAGCCAAACCGTCGTTAGCTCTCCAGTCACCGAAGTACTCTTGCGCCGTCCTTTTTCCACCTTCGAAGCTGATATCTCCCACTAGCAACAGCACCGCATTATCTGGCCGATACCAGGTGCGATAGAGATTTACCACATCTTCACGCCCGATCGCCTGCAATGTCTCCAGGGTGCCCGTTCGCGGATGCGCGTACTCACCTTCCGGGAAGACAACTCGCACTCGCGCATAATCCGCCAGCGAGCCGGGCTCGCGCAGGTCGACACGCAAGCTATCCGTCGCTTGCTTCCGCAATCGCTCCAGCTCTTCCTTCTTGAAAACCGGATGAAGTAGAACATCTGCCAGCACCGCCATAGCCGGCTCTTTTTTGTCCGACATCACCACAACTCCAGCGGATGAGCTATTCCAGCCTCCGCCGGCAAATATCGTCCCGCCAAGTGACTCGATCGCATTGGCGATTTGCGGCGCCGACATGCTCTCGGTTCCTTTGGTCAAAAGAGATGCCGTCATATCTGCGGCGCCACCACGTTCCGGCGGATCTACTTCCGCTCCACTGCGCAGCAACATCTGCACGGCCAGCAAAGGTAACTCACGACGCTCAACCACGATCACATCCATTCCATTCTCAAGCTTCGCCTCCTGCGCCCTGGCGAAGTGAGTTTGATGCGGCGCCGAAGGTAAGGGCGGAGTGTCTCTCCCTCCAATCGCCCTGACAGCCGGGGGATTCAGCAGAGCAATACCTGCGATGAGCTGACAAAGCGCCTTCATCGTTCGCCAGTTGCAATCGACGCAGAAGGCGCAGGCGTAGCTTTCATCGCTTCTGGCAGGTAATCGATGATTACCTTCTTCTTATCCACAATGTACTTGCGTAACACCGCCGTGACTTCTTCGGCGGTAATGGCTTGGATCCTGGCCAGCTCCGTGTTGACCCTGTTGGCATCGCCAAGGATAACTGCTGCTGAACCAAGCGCCGAAGCTTTCCCGTTCGCAGTCTCGAGCTGGAACAGCTTCCCGGTCAAATAACGGTTCTTCGACTTAACTAGCTCCGGTTCGGTAACTCCGTCCTTCAGGAGCTTTTCTATTTCAGTTCCGAGGGCGCGCTGCACCTCAGTTACCGCTTTTCCGCTGGCCAGAGTGACTTCAAATGTCAGGACACCGAGGTCTTCATGCATATCAGCGCCGAACGAAACCGACTGCGCCAACTGCTGCTCATAAACCAGCGATTGGTAAAGCCGCGAAGAAGTTCCACCCGAAAGAATGTCTGATGCTACGTCCAAAGCCACCGCATCCTCGCTCCTGACCGACGGCGCAAGATAAGTAACGGCAAAAGCAGGCAGTGGCGCCTTGGCCGAGTAGATAATCTCGTGTCGATCCTCTTTTCGCTCCGGTTCCTTCACCTGCACCCGCGGTACTTCCTCCGCCACCTTAGGTATGTCGCCAAAGTACCGTTTAATCCAATCGCGCAATGACTTTAGCTCGAAATCACCGGCTACGACCAAGGTCGCATTCTCCGGCCGATAAAAAGTCGCATGAAAACGTTGCACCTCCGGCAGCGTCGCGGCATCGAGCTCCGCGATATTACCAATGCCAGACCGCTTGTAGGGGTGAATTGTGTAGGAACTCTTCGGGATAGCAAGCGCCAACTCGCCATACGGATTAGCTGCGTAGCGCTGCCGAAATTCCTCCTTCACTACTTCGCGCTCCGAGTGAAAGTTCACATCAGTAACGGCGAGCGACGACATCCGTTCCGCTTCCGCCCAGAGAACTGGCTCGAGGTAATTCGATGGAAGGACCTCGTGGTATACCGTGACGTCGTTAGCAGTATAGGCATTGATCTCACCTCCGGCGTTTTCCGTCAGCTGCTGCATCGTGTCCGGCTTCAAATGCTCATTTCCTTTGAACATCAGATGCTCGAACAGATGAGCAAAACCGCTGCGACCGGCGGGGTCGTCCTTCGCGCCGACATGATACCATACCTGCACCGCCACTGTGGGCGAGGCATGATCTTCCACCGCATAGACTTGAAGTCCGTTCTCCAGTTCCCAATGACTGAAGTTAATTTTTGGAATCTCTACCTGGGACGGCGTCGCCTCGCCAGCAGAGCTCGCCGCGACTGCGACGAGGAATGACCCGCCGGCAACATACCGCGTAAACTGGCACAAGCGTCTTCGCACTTAAGAGGTTACCGAGGCCGCCGACGACACAACATCGATCTTCGCTTCCTCTATTGCTACATCGCCTGCCTGGTAGCGCACACCAAACATTTCCCGCTTTCCATCTTCCAACTCAAGTCCTAGTTCAGGTCGACTACTCCGTTGCCTTCACCCGCCAGCCGGCCGAGATAGCGAAAGCCGAGCCTCGCTCCCTCTTCTCCCAGCCGAAGAGTAGCGCGCACATCAGGCCGGCGCACACCATAACGGGCGCGACCGAGAAGAACATTGCCGCACGAAATAGTTATTCCTGAAAGACGAGCTCCCGGCGGAGGTTGAATCCAGCCTTGAAGAAAAACCTGGTCGCGAGCGACCTTGCACTCATCAACCCTCCCACGCCATCCGGTTGCCGCCAGATCGCGCCGGCTCTCCACGTTCGGCGAAGTGGCCGGAGTGAACACCCGATACTCGTGACTCTGCTGCGGCGTGCTGTAGATGTAGGCGATAGGTGAGACGATCGGTAGCTCACTAAAGTTCTGCATGGTGTAACGGCGGGAATGCTCCGGCGTGAACGTCAGAACAAACCAGAGGCTGTCGATCCCAAGCTCCTCCGCTTTCTGCTGCGCCGCAATCAACTCCTCGTCACTATCATTATAGGTAAACAGAATATATTTCCATTCAACAAATGGCGCCCGCTCCTGCGCCACGTGCTTGGCATCATACATGAAACGCAAAGCGAGCTCTACATTCCCATTGATCCGGTATTGCTCATAGCTCGTTTGATACAAACCATCGACTGAGACGATAAAGCGGTCGACATAGCGGCCGCGCAGAACCTTGCTGTAGTCGTAGTTGCCATTTGTATTAATGACTACCGGCACGTTTGGGAAGTCGTTGCGGCAGGCATCGATGAGCTCGTGAATCTGCGGATGGCTCAGTGGCTCACCTTGACCGCAGAAGAAAAAGAAATCGATCACATAATTCGCTTCACTCAACTGCTTCAGCGCTCGCTGAAATAATTCAACGCGGAGAAACACGGGACCGCCGCGTTCCGCCGCCTGTTTCACGCGCGAGCAACCGGGACAACGTAGGGCACAGGCCAGAGACGGCTCGATATGGAACTTAGTAATCCGTTTCTCGTTAACTAACGCGTTTCGCATCGGTTGATCTCGCTGGAGGAAGACGCACTCGTCACAAACCTTTCCCCAGGGAAGCTGACCCTCGGCGAAGCTTCGCCGAATTTGCGAGAAGCGCTCATTCTCGAATGCCTTCACAAGATTCCAATCGGCGCGATCATTCAGCCAATCGAGATTAACCTTCTCGCCGGTGGCGCAATTACACGGCAACTCGCCATTCGCGCGCAGATATACAATGTCGAGCATCTCGCAAGTCATACAAACAAGGACCGCGAACTAATCACCTTGGATGACGCCTCTTGCAAATTGCAGGCTGAACGCGCTGGCTGGTCCCTCGTATAGTTACTCGCGTTCGGCACACTCTTCACTATGCTCGACGGCCATGATTTCGCTCCGTGATCGCGCTCTGGTCATTCTGCACGAGTGGGTTCAATCAGAGAGCCTGCGCAAGCATTGTTACGCCGTGTCCGATGCGATGAGGCATTTCGCGCTCATCAACAGTGAGGACGGAGGCCTCTGGGAAGCTGTTGGTCTGCTCCACGACATGGATTATGAACGTTATCCTAACCACGATCAGAGTCCAACAGATGGTCATCCTTTCGTCGGAGTAGAATGGTTGCACGACAATGGTTGGAGTGAGGAATTACGCCGGGCGATTCTTTCCCACGCCAATTACTCCGGGGTTTCGCGCGTCACTCCACTGGAGAAAACCCTCTACGCGGTAGATGAACTGAGCGGATTTGTCATGGCCGTGGCGCGGGTGCGCCCGTCGAAGAGCATCCACGAAGTCGATGTCGCCGCAGTAAAAAAGAAGATGAAAGATAAAGCGTTCGCCCGCGCCGTAAGTCGGGACGATATCGTGAATGGCGCAGGCGAGCTCGGACTTCCATTAGACAATCTCATCGCTGAAGTCATCACCGCACTAAAAGAGGACGCCGAGTGACTCGAGTTGGCCGGGACCGGAGGGACGACCTCCGTGTCGTC
>QHBL01000066.1:0-746 GCA_003244125.1 Chthoniobacterales bacterium | reverse complement strand
TGCATAACAGGGCGGCGCCAATCCATCCAATCACTCGCCTACGTCCGGATTCCTGATAAATAGATGGGCGTGGCGGCGAAGTTTGTTTTGATTGGAAGCGGGCTCGCCGGCGGTTTGCTCGCGGCTTACCTTGGCCGGCGAGGCTACGAAGTCGAGCTATACGAGCGTCGCCCCGATCCACGCGCGGAAAACTTCGTTGGCGGCCGCTCGATCAATCTCGCGCTTTCGACACGCGGCATTCACGCGCTCGCACAACTTGAGATCGCGGAGGAAGTGTTGTCTCACGCCATCCCAATGCGTGGCCGCATGATCCACGATAAGTCCGGCGCGCTGCACTTCGCGCCCTATGACGTCGATCCGGCCAAATGCATTAATTCCATCGGACGCGCGGCCCTAAACACTTCGGTGATCGAAGCGGCGCTGCGTCACTCAAACGTGCGCGTGCACTTCAGCCACAAGTGCACCGATGTAGATGCTGGCTCAGCTACTGCAACTCTTCTCAACCTCTCGACCTCTCAACCTCTCAACTCCACTGGCGACGCTATCATCGGAGTAGACGGCGCTTTTTCAGCCGTGCGCCAAGCGATGCAGCAGAAGCTTGATCACTTCGACTATGACGAGAGTTACCTCGCCCATGGCTACAAGGAGTTAACTATACCGCCGGCGCCGGATGGTACCTGGCGCATGGAGAAAAACGCGCTCCACATATGGCCGCGCAAGAGCTTCATGATGATCGCGCTGCCAAA
>QHBL01000317.1 GCA_003244125.1 Chthoniobacterales bacterium | reverse complement strand
ATCAACCGCGAGATCATGCTCGAAGGGATGCGCGCGGATTTCATCGCGGTCGACGCCTTGAGCCAGCGCCTCATCGAGCGGGTGCGCCTCGCCGAGCGCGTCCGTTGCCGCACGGCTAGCGGCACCGAGTTCGAAGCGCAGCTTTCGCCGAATCTGAAATGGCTCAAAACCAGCGGTCTCATCACTCCGGACAAATGGGGGAACTTGCCCGGCGGCGAGATTTTCACCGCCCCGCAGAATACGAACGGCGTCTTCGTGGTGGACGGCGTGGTTGGAGACTACCTCTGCGAGCGCTATGGCGATTTGCAGGCGACGCCGCTCTTCATCGAGGTGGAGAATAATCGGATCCGGTCACTTACGTCGGAGAACAAGGATTTGCGCGACGATTTCCGCGCTTACACCAGCACGGACGAAAACAGCAATCGCGTGGGCGAATTTGCCATCGGCACCAACACGGCCTGCACCCGCATCATCGGCAACATTTTGCAGGACGAAAAAATCCCCGGTGTGCACATTGCCTTCGGCCATCCTTACGCCGAACACACTGGCGCGAACTGGATTTCCAAAACGCACATCGATTGCGTCGGGCGCGATTTCGACATCTGGTTCGATGGTCAGCCGGTGATGCGCGGGGGCAAATTCCTGGTTTGATCGGAGCCGGCGTGAGCGCGACGGACGATCTGACGCCCCTTTTCCGCAACAATGCCGCCTGGGCCCGGCGCGTGCGCGAGCAGGACTCACATTTCTTCGAGCGCCTGGCTCACCAGCAATCGCCGCAGTATCTCTGGATCGGATGCTCCGACAGCCGCGTGCCCGCGAACCAGATTATCGGCCTGCCACCTGGCGAAGTCTTTGTCCATCGCAACATCGCGAACCTGGTCGTTCATTCCGACCTGAATTGTCTCTCGGTGCTCCAATTCGCCATCGACGTTTTGCGCGTTCGGCACGTCATCGTTTGCGGGCATTATCGTTGCAGCGGCGTGCGCGCCGCGCTTGAAGATGAACGCCATGGTTTGGTCGACAAGTGGCTGCAACACGTCCATGACTTGCGGGCCAGGCACGAAACGGAACTAGACAAAATTCCGATCGCGGATGATCGCGCTGCACGCTTGTGCGAGCTCAATGTCATCGAACAAGTGCGGAATGTTGCTCGGGCTGATCCGGTGGTAAAGGCGTGGGCGCGCGGTCAATTGCTTGCCGTGCACGGCTGGATTTACGACGTCGCCGATGGCTTGCTGCACGACCTCCATGTCACGACGACCGAAACGCCTGCCTCTTCGTTGCAATCTGCTCGCGCGCGATGATGCAATGGCGACGACTCCAGCTATAGTCCGCGCCTGATGGCCAAGCTTTCTCTGCGTGACCTCGATGTCCGCGGCAAACGCGTGCTCGTCCGCGTCGATTTCAACGTGCCGATGGAAGAACGCGGCGGCAAAATGGTCATCACGGACGACACCCGCCTCCGCGAATCGCTCCCCACGATTGAGTGGCTGCGCGATCACGGCGCGAAAGTGATTCTCATGTCGCATCTCGGGCGGCCAAAAGGAAAAGCTAACGAGAAATATTCGCTCCGTCCGGTCGGCGATTACCTGCACACGCTCATCAATCATCCGGTCGCGTTCGCCCACCAGACGATCGGGGAGATTCCCGAGAAGATCATTGCTGACATGTGCCCAGGTGGCCTCACGCTCCTGGAGAATCTTCGCTTTCAGCCGGAGGAAGAAGCTAACGAGCCACAGTTTGCGCAGGCGCTGGCCAAGCTGGGCGATCTCTATGTGAATGATGCCTTCGGCGCGGCCCATCGCGCGCACGCCAGTACCGCCGGTATCACAAAGTTCGTCACGCAATCAGCCATGGGATTGCTCATGGAAAAAGAGCTGCGCTATCTACACGAAGAGCTCGATCATCCGGCCAAGCCGTTCCTCGTCATCATGGGCGGTGCGAAAGTGTCGGATAAGATCGGCGTCTTGAAAGCGCTGATGGAGAAGGCCGACACGATTCTGATCGGCGGCGCCATGGCGAACACGTTCTTCAAAGCGCAGGGGATCCCGATCGGGGCGAGCCGGGTGGAAGCAGACAAAGTCGATCTCGCCAACGAGCTGATCGCGCTCGCGCAAAAGCGCAGAGTGAAACTGGTGCTGCCGGTCGATGCCATCATCGCGCGCGAAGTCGGCCCCGGGGCTGAGTCGCGCGACTCCGGCCGCCTTTCGCGTGAGCACGGCATTCCAGATGGCTGGCAAAATCTCGATGCCGGGCCGGAAACAATAGCCTTGTTCACCGGTGAGATCGCGATGGCGAAAACGATTTTGTGGAATGGACCGCTCGGCGTTTTCGAAATTCCCGATTTCGCCCAGGCAACCTTCGCGATCGCGCGCGCGCTGGCGCAATCAAATGCAACGACAATCATCGGCGGTGGCGATTCGGTCACAGCAGTGAAACAAGCCGGCGTGGCCGACAAGATGACATTCATCTCAACCGGCGGTGGCGCGTCGCTGGAATTGCTTGAAGGGAAAGAGCTGCCCGGCGTGGCTGCCTTAACAGAAGGGAACTAGACAGGATTTACTGGATTAACACGACTGCTCTTCGCCTCTCGTCTGCTAATCCCGTGAATCCTGT
>QHBL01000206.1 GCA_003244125.1 Chthoniobacterales bacterium | reverse complement strand
GCGTGCGCGATGGAGGAGTAGGCAAGCAGGCGTTTGATGTTGGTTTGCGGAAGCGCGGCGAGGTTGCCGTAGAGCAGGGTGAGAATGGCGATGGCGACGAGCAGGACGCGCATTTGCGGCAGCATGAAGAACGGCTCGAGCACACGGAGGAGCACGATGAAGCCGGCCGCTTTCGAGCCGACGGAGAGAAATGCGGTGACCGGGGTAGGTGCGCCCTGGTACACATCAGCGACCCAAATGTGAAATGGGACGGCGGCGATTTTGAAGCCGAGCGCGATCAGGACCAACACGGCGCCGAAGAGCGCGGCTGTTTTTTCCAAATCAGGACGGCTGAGTGCCGCGCCGATCCGTTGCAGGTTGGTTTCGCCGGTCGCGCCAAAAATCCAGGTGATGCCGTAAACGAGAAAGCCGGTCGAGAGCGCGCTGAGCACGAGGTATTTCACGCCGGCTTCTAACGTGAGCGGATTGCGCCGGGTGAAGCTAACGAGGACATAAAACGAAATCGTCACCAGCTCGAGCGAGACGAAGATCATGACGAAGTCGATGGCAGACGACATCCACATCAACCCGGCGCAGGTGAGGAGCGGCAGCGCGAAAAACTCGGCAAGACCGGCCTGCGGTGTTGCGGCTGAAATGTTCGCGGAGACGAGCGGCGCGTAATCGAGCATCATCATCACGACGATGGCGGTGGTGGCGAGCGCGATGCGTTTAAAGAGAAGCGAGAGCGCGTCGGCGGAATAGAAATTCCAGAGCGGGGCGTGTGCATCGGCCGGCTGCGACGCGACGAAGAAGGTGGTGGCGAAGATCGCGGCCAGACCGAGCAGCGCGGCGTAACCGAGAAAGCGTTTGTCGAGACGTGCGCTGAAGGATTCAACGAGAAGCAGAAGCACTCCGAGCACGACCGCGGCGACTTCGAGATACGGCGCGGCGATCATTTGCTGAGATACGCGCGGAATGCCGGTGTGACTTTTTGGACGAATGTCTGCGGGAAGAAACCGAAAAAGAGTGAACTGGCGACGAGGAGCGTAATCGGCAGACGCAGGCCGAAAGGAATGTCCGACGCGGCGATGGGCTCGGTGGGCGTTCCCCAGAAGACGCGACGATACGCGCGCAACATGTAAACGGCGGAGATGACCACGCCCCACAGCGCCAGCAGCGTGGCCCATTGGAAGAAATGAAAATGCTGGAAATCGAAGCCGTTGCGGAAGGCGCCGAAGATGACCATGACTTCGGCGGCGAAGTTGGCGAAGCCAGGAAGGCCAATGGCGGCGAACGCGCCGAGTCCGAAGGCGAACGACGCGATCGGCATCGTTCTTCCGAGTCCGCCGAGCGCGTCAAGGTCGAGCGAGGGAACGCGTTTGCGCAATTCACCGGTGATGGCGAAGAGCAGCGCGATGGAAATGCCGTGGGCAAACATGAGCAGCGCGGCGCCAGTTGCGCCCAGGACGTTCGCGCTGGCGATGCCGAGAAAAATGTAGCCCATGTGCATGACGCTGGAGTAGCCGAGCATCCAATCGAGCCGGCGTTGCGCGATGGTGACGAGGCCGATGTAAATGATGTTGGCCAGCAGCAGGACGAGCAGCAGGTTTGACCATTGGCGCACGGCATCGGGCAACATCGGCAGCGCGATGCGGAGCAGACCGTAGAGGCCGAATTTTTTCAGGACGCCGGCGTGCAGCATGGCGGCAGGCGCGGGTGCGCTGGCGTACGCTTCGGGCGCCCAGGTATGAAACGGCACGAGTGAAATCAGCGTGCCGAATCCCAGCAGGAGCAGGAGGTAGATTGGTGATTGCGCCGCAGGCGAGATTTGCCCGGCGGAAGCGGCAGCTTGGATCACGCGCAGATCAAGGCTGCGCGCCATGGGCGGAAGCGCGTGATACAACATGATCAGGCCGATTAGCAAAATGAAGCTGCCGAGCGCGAGATAGATGGTGATTGTCCAGGCAGCCGCACGACGATTACCGCTTCCCCAAATTCCAATGAGGAGAAAAGTCGGGATGAGCGCGAGCTCGTGAAACGCGTAGAAGAAAAGCAGATCGAGTGACGCGAAGGCCCCGATCGCGCCCGCGGCGATGAGCAGCAGGCAGGCGTAGAAGGCGTGTTCGTAACGCTCGATTTTTCCGGTGAACCAAACCGCCGCCAAGAGCACGATGCCGGCGAGCAAAATCATGATCAGGCTTAGCCCATCGGCGCCGACCGCAAAGTTCAGGCGCAGATCGGTCGAGATCGGAAACGACCGCACGTACTGAAAGCCGGGCGTGTTCCCGTGGTAGCCGAAAAACGCAAGCACGCTTGCGAGGAGAGTTAATGCTGATGCGCCGAGCGCCGTCGCCCGCGCGGGTGTGCCGAGCATGATCGCGACAGCGGCCAGAATCGGCACAAAAATGATCAGCAGAAGCATCAGCGGAAAATGGCGAAGTAAATGATGCCAATAATGCCGAGGCCGAAGATGAAAGCGTAGGCCTGCAAGTTACCGACTTGCATCAGACGAAGCAGTGAACCCAAGCTCCACGTCGCGCTGGTGGAGCCGCGCACCGCGCCGGCGTCAACGAACCAGCGGTCAATGAACGCGGCGACACGCGCGAGTAGTTCCTGGGTCGCGTCGATGAGCGGGCGATATGTTTCGTCGAAGTAGAACTTATTGCGCAGAAGGCCGACGGAGACGGGATCTTCAACG
>QHBL01000215.1 GCA_003244125.1 Chthoniobacterales bacterium | reverse complement strand
TCGCGCGGACGATACGCGCGCCTGAGCATTTTGCGGTGCATGGGTAAAGGGACAAAGCCGATTAACTCGTGGGTTGCGCGGTTTCCCACTCCAGACGCGGGGCGTCGCCCCAGAGATCCTCGAGCGCGTAGAAATCGCGCTTAGTGTGATGGAAAATGTGGACGATGACTTGGAGGTAATCGAGCACCATCCATTGACTCGCTGGAAAGCCGTCGATGGCGCCGGCGCGCACGTTATAGTCCTGCTTTAACTTCGTCTCGATCTCACCCGCGATCGCTTTCAAATGCGGCTCTGAGGTTCCCGAGCAAATGACGAAGAAATCGGTGAAGCTCGAGATCGCGCGCAGGTCGAGCACGACGATCTCCTCCGCTTTCTTGTTGGCCGCGAACTCGGCGCAAAGTTTCGCTAATGCTTCTGAATCTATCTTGTTACCTCCTTATAAAGGTGCTGCGCTGTGATGATCTCTTCCACGGTGCCCGGCACGAAGTAGTAGATCGAGCGTCCTGAGCTAACCCGGTCCCGAATCTCGGTCGCGGAGATATCGACCCGGCGCTTGACCGCAAGATAATCGTGCCGCACTCCGGTTTTTGCGCGTGGCAAAACGATGAAGATAACCATCTCGCGCAATTGGCTGAAGTCGCGCCATTGCGGCAGCCCAGCCAGGTTGTCATCGCCTATGAGCAGGAACAATTGCGCGCCGGAATATTTCTGTCGGAACTCCTTAATCGTGTCCACGGTGTAGGAAGGTGGCGGCCGTTGCAATTCGCATTCATCGATCTCGAACCGGGGCTCGTCGCCAATTCCCGCACGCAGCATTTGGAGTCGCGCACTCGCGTTCGCGAATGGCGGCGCTTTAAAGGGCGAGGTCGCGGCCGGGATGAAGATGACTTTGTCCAGCCCGTGTTGCTCGGCCGCTTCGCGCGCCAGGATCAAATGCGCGTGATGCACCGGATCAAAGGTGCCGCCGTAAACGCCGATTTTTTCCAAGGTCAATAAAGCAGGTAAGGACTGCGCTCAGCTTTGAATCGGCCGACGTCATCCGTCCAACTGCCGACGATGGCGGAAGGTCCTTCGCCGCGAGTTAACTGCGATGCGATCGATGCGCTGCCGTAGCATTTGAAAAACATTTCGCGTTTGCCCGCACTGCTGCGAGTGATCAAATTCGTGCGTAACTCGCGATTCATCTCCGCCAGCGCGTCAACGTTGATCGCGGTCAGGTTCGCCGGGCTGTCCGGCTCAATGTGAAGATAGCTACCACCGCGATCTCCGCTGCGATATTGAGTGAAGGAAACACGATCGAGATTGCGCGAATTCATATAGCTTGTGAACGTTCCCGCGTCCACACCGCGCGCGGAGAGAATCTCGAATGGCCGCGCTCCGCCCACGCCAGTTTCCGGGCCGTTCAGTTCGCCGATCAGCCCTGTCGCGACGTAGTAAAAAGGGGAATTCCAGCGCGGGATATTCGGCGAGGTGGCGACCCAGCGCAGTCCGGTATCGTCCCAGGTATAACGTCGCGCCCAACCGCGCATGCTAACGACCCGCAGTTCGCAATGGCCATTGATCCAGCCTTTGTCATTGATCATGCGCGCAAGCTCACCGCAGGTCATGCCATGCACATAGGGCACCGGAAATTGGCTGACGAAAGAAATCCAGCGTGGCTCGACCAGCGGACCTTCCACGCGCACACCGCCGAGCGGATTCGGGCGATCCAGCACGATGAACTCGATGTGGTTTTCCGCGGCGGCTTCCATGCATTTGCCCATGGTGCTGATGTAGGTGTAACTGCGGCAGCCGATGTCCTGGAGATCGAAGACGAGCACGTCGATGCCGCGCAGCATGGCCGGTGTCGGTTTGCGGGTGGGGCCGTAAAGCGAATGCGCGATGAGACCGGTGACGCGGTCGCGGCGATTCGGAACGTAACGCCCCGCTTTCTCGGTGCCATCGAGTCCGTGTTCAGGCGTGTAGAGTGCAACGAGATCGGAGTGCTTTTTCAGCAACACGCGCGTGCGAACGCCATGTGAATCAACGCCGGTCTGGTTGGTGATGAGCCCGACGCGTTTGCCTTTGAGCAAACCGTAATCATCGCTTGCCAGCACATCGATGCCGAGCTCGACCGCGCCGCGCGCATTCGCCGCCATCACGACCAGAAAGAGCAGGCGGAGAAATTGATTTCGCGCGCGAGCCATCAAATTTAGCGTGGACGTTATGAAGCACGCTTCAGCCGGTCAACTGCTCCTTGTCGGCGTGCGCGGCCCGGAGCTGGAGCGCGACGAGGCGAAACTCCTCCGGCGCGTGCAACCGGGCGGCTTCATCCTTTTCGGCCGCAACATCAAAACGGCCTCGCAATTGCGCGATCTGACTGACGCGTTGCGCGACCTGAGCAAGACGGAGCCGATCATCACCATCGATCAGGAAGGCGGACGCGTTTCGCGGTTGCGGCTCATCGGCAACGAGCCGCCGAATGCTCAACAGTTGCGCGATAAAGGGGATGTCTCGCTCATCCGCAGACACGGAGACATCACTGGCCGCTTGCTGCGTTTGTTCGGGTTCAATCTCGATCTTTGTCCCGTGCTCGACATTTCGTTTGATGACGAGGCGGACAATTCGTTGCGCGGGCGTTGTTACGGGCGCGATGTCGCAGAGGTGGTGAGGAACGCCGCCGCGTTCAACGATGCACTCCGCGGCGCGGGCATTGCGAGCTGCGGTAAACATTTTCCCGGCTACTCCGCCGCCACGCTTGACGCGCATCACGATTTGCCGAAGATCGCGCGCACGCGGGCCGAGCTCGACGCGCACGAGCTGGCGGTGTTTCGCGCGTTTTCCGGTCAGGTCGATAGCATGATGATCTGCCACGGCTGGTATCCCTGTTTCGAGCGCAGAAAAAAACCGGCCTCGCTCAGCCGCCGTGTCGTGACCGATCTTCTTCGCGGCGAGCTGCGCTTCGACGGGCTTATCATGAGTGACGACCTCGACATGGGTGCGATTCTCAACGAATACCCTTTCGACGAGATGCTGCGGCTCGCTTTCGCTGCTGGAAATGACCTGGCGATGATTTGTCATCGGGTGGAGAAAATCGGAGACGCGCTGGCGGTGATCGATCGTTTGCCGCGGCGCGACATCGATCGCGCGCTCGAGGGTGTGGCGCGATTCAAAACCAAGCTCATGCCGCCGGACGCATTTTCCGAAAAACGATTCCGGAAAATCGACGACGAGATCTGGGATTTGCGCGTCGCGATTCTGGGCAAGCAGCGCGCGGCTGAGCGCAGTGCCGAGGACGGCGCGCGCTCACCAGTCGAGCTGTACTAAAGAGTCTTGAACTTGCCGGCCTCACGGTGAAGCCGCGGTAAGCGCAATCCGAGTTCTGATATCACTGCCAGATTGGCAAAGGTCGACTACGGGAATTACGGCGTTATTTTCTGGAGTCAATAACAGTGTAGCTCACAATGATGGATGGTCCTGCCTGGCCACCGCCGTCCTGCTCGCTGTAGGGGGTGACAAAAAGAACGTGGCTGCCCACGGCTGGCTGCCACCGATAATAGTCGCCGTTTGTATCGCCGCCGATAACAAAGGGCGGAACATTCTCCGTCTGCAACGTTTCAGCACCTTCCCCTTTGAATACTACGCTGGACACGTGGGCCGCAGCATCGGCCCGGATACTTAGCGCATCCTGCAGATCAATGGTCATCCCGCTAATAAATGGGCCAACATCAGCATTGGTGACGAAATTAACTAAGCTGAGCCCGGCAAGAGAAGGAGTAGCTGTCGGAGTAGGAGTAGTGCGAGGAGTGGGAGTTATTTTCGGTGTCGGAGTAGGAGTGAGATTCGGACTGGGAGTAGGCGTAACGGTTGCGGTCGGAACTGGCGTAACGGTCGGTGTCGGAATAATCGTCGGCGATGGAGTAGCAGTGGGCAATGGGGTGATGGTTGGCGATGGACTGGTGATTGGTGTCGGCGAGGGGGTGGGGACAGGTGTAGGAGTAGGTGTTGGTGTAGGTGTAGAAGATGAGGCGGTAAGTAGTGCCTGTAGCTTCGCGGGCGTGGCGCTGTCATCGCCGGTCAGCGCGAAGTAAACCATCCCCGCGTCGGAGCAATCGAATGTGCTCTTCGCCGCCGCCTGTGCGCGAAGCCATAGCCAAACCAGCCGCGAATCGCCGGAGTCGCGTAGCCAGGTAAACTGCTCGTAGGGCTTGTCCAGCCCAGCGTTCTGGTCGTGGATGTGGACAACATTGGCTCCGAGCTGGCCAAGCTCGTTGAATGTGTAGGTTGGCCCGGAGAGCCCTTCTTTAGGTCCATACTCCGCGGCATGAGTGTCGTTCCAGGTCGAATGCGAAATTACCGTCACATACGCTCGACGGCTGGACTCAGATTGCGCCAAAGCCTGGCCTATGACCTGCATCGGTCCGGCGGCCACGATGGTAAGGGGATCATTCGAGGTCGATCGATTGATCTCTGCAGTAAGGGCTGAGATCGCGGCTGAAGTTTGCTGGGTAACGTTGTAGAAGACACCGAGATTAAATCCGCCCCACATCGTGGCTGTATTGACCACACTCTGCCGCATCAGCTCTTCGCGTGCCGGGTCGCTCAGCCAGTAGTGATCAGCGTAACCGTAGTAAACAAGCCGTGCTGCCGCCCCGGCTTGCGCGAACTGCGCGACGATCAACGCGCCCGAGCAAATGTCATCGCGGTCGTGATAATTGCCATCCTCGCTCACGGCGATCCGTCCCGTGCTCGCGAGAGGATCCTGGGCCCATAAAAGCGGCGAAGAACTGAGCACCACACCGGAGCAAACCATGGAAAGAAGCGTAAATTTCATCGTTAAATTGGGGCTGTGGTTGCAACACTGTCGGACGAGAAAGACACCGTTACGGCGACTCTTCCTTCCCGCGCAAAGCTTCGCCCTCGTTTCCGGTGCAACCGGTTTCTTCTGAATTCTACTCTTCCTGCGTTAGCGCCGGTGTCCACCAGAAAAATTGAGAAAATCCATATTCCGCCTCTCGCGCAAGAAAAGCGCGCCGTTGACGCACTTGGCGCCTGCCGATAGCGTTCGCGCGTGCAAGCTGAGCTGGAACAATTGCTCATTCTGCAGGATCGCGATCAGCGTATCCGTCATATCGAGGCCGAGATCAGGGTATTGCCGCAACAGCGCAAGAATCTTGAAGCGCAGCTCGTCGCCACCGCCGCCAGCCTCGAATCGCTCAAGCAGCGCGCGAAACAGCTCGAGGTCGATCGCAAAAAACTGGAGCTCGATGTCGGCACGCGGCAGAGCAGCATCACGCGCCTGAAGACGCAGCAATACGAGACGCGCAAGAACGA
>QHBL01000417.1 GCA_003244125.1 Chthoniobacterales bacterium | reverse complement strand
CTCGAAGGCGTGCGCAAAGTGCGCAACGTGCAGCGGCAGGGTCGGAAGCGCCATCAATGGCCGGTCGCCGCCGTCGTTGGCTACACCAATGCTGGAAAATCGACGCTCTTGAATCTGATCACCGGCTCCGACGTGCTCGCGGCGGACAAACTTTTCGCCACACTCGATCCGACCACGCGCAGCTTCACTTTGCCGAACAAACAGCGCGTCCTGCTTACTGATACCGTGGGATTTTTGCGCAAGCTGCCGCACACGCTCATCGAGTCATTCAAGGCCACGCTCGAAGAAGTGAGCGATGCCGATCTTCTCATTCACGTGGTCGATCTCAGTCATCCGCGCGTGGACGAGCAGATGGCGGCGGTGGAGAGCGTGGTCAAGGAGCTGGACGCCTTGGGCAAACAAACGCTCATCGCTTTTAACAAGATCGATTTGCTGGCGAATCCTGCGCTTGCCGATAGATACCGGGAGCGATTTCCGGGCAGCGTCGCAATTTCCGCGAAGACTGGTCACGGGATGGACGAATTCGTCGCTGTCCTCCAGGCGGCGCTGAGTGCGTGGCGAATGCGATCGCAATTTCGCGTCCCGTTGAGCGAGGCCAATCTCATCGCGGAGGTTCATCGCGTCGGGCACGTCCTGGAGCTGTGCTACGAAGGCGAGTTCGCGATCATTACCGCGCATGTGCCGCCGCATCTCGAGCGTCGGCTGGCGCGGTTTGCGTTGTAGCTGCCGTCCGTCCTCGGCGGCAGAGACGTTGAGCTAGCCACCCGCTGCATGCCTGCCGCTGGGGACAGCGGCAGCTACAACATCCAGCGGCAGCTACACCGTTCAGCGGCAGCTACACCGCTGCACCGCAACAACGCGTTTAGCGGATTGGGCGGCGCGAGGCGTCGAGAGTGGAGCGCACTTGCTCGAGCAATTTCGCGCGGGTGTAAGGCTTGGGAATGAAGCCGCGCAACCCTTGCGCCAGCATGGCGCCGATTTTATTTTGCTCGGCGAAGCCGCTGCTCAAGACCACGTTCACGTTGGGATTCAGCGCCTTCAATTCCTCAAAGACCGCGTCGCCGTCCATCACCGGCAGGAAATAGTCGAGAATGACGAGACCGATCTGGCGATTGACCCGCTGAAAAATCTTGAGCGCTTCGAAGCCATCCTTCGCCACGATGACTTTGTAACCTTCTTCCGCGAGCATCTCCGCCGCCAGCTCGGCAATCTCCGGCTCGTCGTCGATGAGCAGGATGTACTCGCGCGCGCCGTTTGGATTCTTCACCGGAATATCGGCGGGAACTTCAACCGGCGTCTCCGCGGGAGCGGCGGCAGGAGCACTCGCTCTCCTCGCTGCCGGCGGATCGGCTAAGCCTTTCCCGCTGGTCGTTTCCAAAATCTTGCCCGTGACACGATCGAACAACGCCTGGCTGAGCCGGCTGGCTGCCTCCGAGCGTTCGCCCAGCATTTGGAGAAAATCCTGATCGCCGCGGCTCTTCTGCGCCATCTCCGCGTAACGCGCGATCTGCTGAAGCGCGGTGTTGAGCTCAGTGGATGTTTTCGCGATCCACTTCAGGTCGTCCGGCTCGAGCATGAGTCTGTGTCTGGTCAGATTCCTTGAAGCAAGCCCAGAGCACGCAGCCGAAAAGGGCGATGCAGGCGAAGGCGAAGGAAGCGAGCGAGAGCATAGAGGAAGGATTGGGTGATGTCAGCCCGGATCGATCTGGGTGGTGAACAGCGCGACGCGATCTTTTCCATAATTACCATAGCAAGTTACTTGCCCAGTGTTCCTCTCAGCTCTGCTTTTGCTCCATTAATTTCCTTTGGCGTCGCTCCCGAGAGCAAAATCCCGCGTAATCGTTCGCCTTGGAAATAGCGCGCGCTCCACTTTTTCTTCGCGTGCGTTCCGCTCATCGCCACTCGCGATGGCGGCAAACTAAAGTCACCGATAAAATCGAGCCGCAGGTCAAACATTTCGGTCCAGAAATAAGGGAGCTGTTCGTAGCGAATTCTCTTCTTTCCCGTGATGTTCGCACCGGCGACGAGTCCCTGCTCGCGCGCATTATCCCAATGCGTTTGCCGTCGCATTCCGCCCATGAGGCGATCGGGATAAAAAGCGAGATCGCCAATGGCGTAGATTCCCTTCTCCTCCGTCTCGAGATACTCAGTGACGGGAGAGCCGTGTGGGCCGGAGAGCGGAGTATTGCGCACGAGATCGAGATTCGGCTCAGCTCCGCAGGCGACGACCGCGAGACCAGCCGCGACGCGATTGCCGCTTTTCGTCTGGATATTTCGCAACACCGTTTTGCCTTCGAATCCGTTGAGACTTTCACCAGTGAGTAATTGCACACCGTTCTTACCGAAGTATCCGGTTAGCCAGGCGCCGGTATCTGCATCGAGATAACGATTGAGCAGATTGGCGTGCCGGTGCATCATGCTCACCTTCAGCTTCATTTGCCGCAGACTGGCCGCGGTCTCGCACGCGAGCAATCCGCCGCCGACGACGACGACGTTTTTCTCGTGCTCAGCCATCTCGCGCAGAGCGAAGGCATCGCGGAGACTGCGCAGGTAAATCACATTACCGAGACCGACGCCGGCGACGGGCGGACGCACGGGCCGGCTGCCCATGGCGAGGCAGGCTTTGTTGAACTCGATGCTTTCGCCGTTGCCCAAGACAGCGACGCGGCGCTCGATATTCAGCTGAGTAACGACCGTGCCGAAGCGAGCATCGATCTTATTTGAGGAATACCATTGCTCGCTGGCGTGGGAGAGCTTGTTGGCAGCGGAATTCTTTTCCCGCAAAAAACTTTTCGAAAGCAGCCAGCGTTTATAAGGGGCGAACGCTTCCCCGCCCACGAGCATGACGCTGCCACGCTTGTCATGTTGCCGGATCGCTTCGCACACGCTCGCCCCGCCGATGCCTGCGCCGATGACGAGATAATCACGCTGAATCATGAAGTGGGCGACGATAGGAAAACTGGTGCGCTGCTGGCGAGGGAAAAATGCGAGGAGCGTGAAAAAGTTAAAGCCTTAAACGGTTAAAGCGCGAGAAGCAGTTCAATGCTCCGACATTTCACAACACGGCGCGACAAATCACAATGGACGCAATCACTCCCACCGCATCAGCGAGCAATCCCGCGGGAATGGCGTGCCGCGTCTGCTTGATGCCGACCGAGCCGAAATAAACGGCCGCGACGTAGAAGGTCGTTTCGGTGCTGCCGTAGATCGTCGCCGCCATCAGGCTGACGATGTTGTCCGGGCCGAGCCGGTGCACGATGTCGGTGAGCAACGCCAGCGTGGCGCTTCCGCTCAATGGCCGCATCAAGGCCAGCGGCAAAAGATCGGGCGGAAAATGGAGCGGACCGAGCACGGGCGCGAGCAGACGCGTGAGCAGATCGATGCCGCCCGCGCCCTTGAACA
>QHBL01000159.1:3296-4780 GCA_003244125.1 Chthoniobacterales bacterium | reverse complement strand
CCGACGCGCACTCGTGGGCGGAAAACTACGACCGGCCGCTCGATGACGTCTTCGCCATTCAAAGCGAGATCGCCAAAACCATCGCGGACCAGTTGCGCGCCAAACTTTCGCCCAGTGAAAAGGCAGCCATCGACAAACCGGACACCACCGACCTCGCCGCTTACGATCTCTACCTGCGCGCCCGCTCGCTCTTCGCCGATAGCTCCAATCAGGTGCAGGCCAGGCCGAACCTGATGCAGGCCGCGCGTTTCCTCGACGAAGCGGTCTCGCGCGATCCGCAGTTTCTCGTCGCCTGGTGCCTGCTCTCACGCGTCCACGGCAACATTTACTGGGACGGCTTCGATCATACTCCGGCTCGCCTCGAGATGGCGAACGCGGCCGTGCAAACTGCGCTGCATCTCCAGCCCGACTCGGGTGAAGCGCATCTCGCGCTGGCCGATTACTACTACCATGGCTTCCGCAATTACGATCGCGCGCGCACCGAGCTGGCGCAGGCGCGCCGCACATTGCCGAACAGCGCGGAAGTTTTTGAATACACCGCTTACATCGATCGGCGTCAGGGCCGCTGGCAGGAAGCAACGCGCAATCTCGAACGCGCGCTCGAGCTCGACCCGCGGAATTTTTTCACTCTTCAACAAATGGCGCTCTTTTATCAATGGCAGCGCCGTTACGCCGATGAAGCGCGCACATACGATCGCGCGTTGAAGATCGTGCCGGGCGATGCGCAGACGCGAATACTCCGCGCCGCGGTCGCGACGGATTGGCGGGCTGACATTAAGCCGTATGAGGAGACGCTCGCCGCGTTGATCGCGGAAAACCCCGGCATCGCGCCGGACGTGGATGACCCTTTCTATTCCCTGTGCGAACGAACACCGGCTGCCGCTGCTCGCGTCCTTGCCAATTACCCCACGGAAGGCGTGGTGAATAACGGAGTCAACTTCCCGAAAGCTTACTGGGAAGGCGTCGTCGCGCGCTGGCAGAATGATCCAGCGCGGGCGCAGGCGGCCTTCACCGGCGCGCGGGCTGAAGTGGAAAAGATCGTGGAAAAACAACCCGACTTCGCCGCCGCGCTCAGCCTGCTCGGGATGATCGATGCCGGCCTCGGTCGCAAGGAAGAAGCGCTACGCGAGGGCCGGCGCGCGTGCGAGTTGTTGCCGATGACAAGCGACGCGGTGGATGGCGCAAACTTCGCGGTCAATCTCGCGCAAATATACACATGGATCGGCGAGAAAACCCTGGCGACCGAACAGCTCGCCGCCATCGAGCGCGTGCCAAATCAACTCAGCTACGGTTTCCTTAAACTCCAGCCGCAATGGGACCCACTGCGCGGAGACGCAGCCTTCGAGAAAATCGTAGCGTCACTCGCTCCGTAAGACAGCCGTCTCGGCTATCCCGTCCGGCAGGCGTCCCGCCTGCCGCAGCCGTCGTTAGCTCAAAAGACTCTGCGCAACCCGCGCGCTGCCCAACCACGCTTCACCGTTCAC
>QHBL01000159.1:0-3229 GCA_003244125.1 Chthoniobacterales bacterium | reverse complement strand
CCATCCGTCTTTACTCTTGCGACTATCGCCCTCCTCGCTTTCACCGTCCGTGCCTCCGCCATTCCCATCAGCAACATCGTCAAAAACGGCGGATTCGAGACTGGCGACTTCTCGAACTGGCACCTCAGCGGCAACACTGGCGGGACCGCGCGCACCAGCGCCGCACGCACCAGCGCCTTCGGTGTCGATCACGACTCTGCTCACACCGGCAATTACGGCGCCTTCGCCAGCCCGGATGGCTCGCTTGGATTCCTCCGGCAAACACTCGACACCGTAGCCGGCGCCACCTACCAGCTCAGCTTTTGGCTCCAAGCCGCTGGCGGCGAAGCTGCACAGGCTGCTTCCGCCGCTCATCCCCTCGATTTTCAAGTGTTCTGGAATGGCGACCTCATCTACGAGACCTTTGCTCCTCCTGCCGCCTATACCCACTTCACCTTCTCCGGCTTGACTACTGATTGCGACTGCATCGCTCTCACCTTCGGTTTCCGCAACGACTTCGGCTCATTCCATCTCGACGACGTCGTCGGCGGCATCGCCCCCCAGGTGCCCGAGTTCTTCTCGACTATCTGGCTGCTTCTCCCCGCCGGCCTGCTGCTCGCCCTGGCTCATCCGCGAAAGCAGCCAAAGACAGTCACACTGTAGGAACACCTGCCTCGAGCTATTTAACTACTCCGCGGTAGTTACTGAGGCCAGGCAGAATTAAGCTTCTTTTTCCTCCAGCCGGCGGTCTCTCCGGCCTATTTTGCCAGATAGCCGATAAGCGGTAACTTACTTATCACCCCAGCCGCTCGGCGGCTACCCTTTGTCATCCTGAGCGGAGTCGAAGGATCTCTAACTATTTTTGCGGCCTGTCCGCAGCCATTCGACGGAACAAAGTGGCGAATACCCGCGATCCTGTCAGCGCGGCACAGAGCATGGTGTTCACCGGTTTCGGTTGCGCCTGCACCTTATGGGTTTCCGACTTGTCTACGCTGATCCAGGCTACCAGTTTCCACCCGAATACCTAACCAAGCGCTGCAGCGAACGGCTACCCGGCTTGTAGAGTTTCGTCTGATGGTTACCGCAAGAGCATCGACGTCACGGTCCCCATCGTCACAGTTGAGCTTGACCTCGTTAGGCTATCTGGCGCTCCCGGCAAAGCGAGATGCCGGTTTGTTCGCCCTCGACTCCGCGATTGTTTGTGCGATTATCACACCTATGATGGTTCGCTGGTGCGTCTGCGCATTTGCGTTTTTGGTAGCCGCCTCTTCAGAAGCGGCAAACCTCGAAGACCTTTACTACGCCGGGGAAGCACGGCTGAGCGGCGAGGGCGGCCAGCCGTACGGTTCACAAGTCATCCTCCTCCACAAAACCAGTGACCCGCAGAAGAGCTTGATCATTGAGCGAGCGCTGGTGGTAAAGCCGGACCGAAGTGTCGACGATTACACCATGAATCTGCAGGTGAAGGGCGACGCATTTACCGTTTCGGACGCGAAGAACACGATTGAGGGAGGTGGACAGCTATTTGGCCCGGCCTGGCACTGGTCGTATTTCCGCGGCACATACAAGAGCACGACGGGCGCGCAGATTGAGGACGAGAATTATCTCAGCGATCCTGCGGTGCTAGTTGCGCGGAAGAAGATTACGCAGCCAGGCAAGGGAGTCGTCTACATGGACATTGTTCTTCATGCCATAACCGCACCAACGTTTGAAGTTTTCGAGAAGGCTTTGTTAAAGAAATAGGTTCACTTGAGCCGTTTCCACGGTAGGTAGGAATCTACCGGGGCGCTGAGGGCCTCTTGGCCGAATCAATATCGAGGAAGACTGCTGTGTGGGATTGGCAATGTTGTAGCTCGGTAGCTTTTGACTTTGCAAGGTCGCGCCTTCTCCAGCTCCGAGTCAGCGCTACTCGAAATACGGTCGAATGTGCGTGTACTTGGTGTCGCCGATTCCTTTAACTGCTCTGAGATCATCGGCGCTTTTGAATGGACGCGCCGCGATGATGCGCTCGGCGATGACAGGGCCGATACCTGAGATATTCTCGAGCTCGGCTTCGGAAGCAGTATTAACGTTGAGCTTGATCTCGGTGAGGGGGTCGGCAGATGAGACAGGTTCGGCCGGCGATTCTTCGGTCGTGTCGGGCGGCGCCGGCGGCGCGGGCACTAGTTCATTCTGTACCAGCTCAGCGGGGCGAAAGAATTTGTCGAAGGGATCGATGCCCTTCTCGCTCTCGGCCTGCTGAGCACGCACTTGAATCCGACCTTCGTCCACGCCCCAGCCACCTACTTTCTCCGCTTTAGCTTTGTGCTCGAGATGTACGAGCTTCTGCCATTCCGCGGCAGCGGAGTTAAGACCCTCAGGCCGGGCGGTAGCGGCATGAATGCGCGCGAGGCCGTTCTCCACCAATTGCTCGCCGAGATCGCCGCTGCGCGTTTGGACAAAGGCATAGAAGCGTTGCATGCGACTGCGACCGCCCGCGTCTTCCCAGCAGGTGCGAACTAAAAACGGTTCGGTGAGCTTTTCGCGCACGAACTGCTTGGCCAGCTCGCCGACTTGAAGCACCTGCTCCGGTTTGACGCCGAAGAAGATGGCCTGCTCTTCCACGCGATCGCGGAACTCAGCGCTGGTTTCCGGAGCGTCGATGAAATAGAGCCGGAAAATGTATTCCCTACTCTGAACGCTGATGTGAAAACTGTCGCCGTCGTTAGGCCGTTTTACGAGGTAATGGCCACCTTGCAGTGTAACCCAGGGAGTGTGGGCAAACGCACCAGTGACACTAAGCTGGATAAGCAGCAGAAAGAGCAGCTTCCGTGACAAACTAAGAGTGAACGCGCGTTTCAAGATAAGACGTACACTTGTTAATTTAGTATCGCAAAAGCCCAGGTAGGACAACTATTTTTCCGGATCAGTAAAAACGCAGCTCACGCTAGGTCCTCGCTTGCGCGAGAACGCCCTGCGCTATTAGGCGCGCGTGCTACCCGAGATCCACCGCGCCGTATCTGCGCTGACGTCTCCCGAAATCCTCTACCGCGGCGAGTAAATCCTTGCGCGTGAAATCCGGCCAGAGCTTCGGTGTCACCCACATCTCGGTGTAGGAAAGCTGCCAGAGTAAGAAATTGGAAATGCGCATCTCGCCCGAGGTGCGGATAAGCAGGTCGGGATCGGGATAGTAGCGCGTGTAAAGATGTTTGCTGAACATCCCGGCATTGATCATGGCGCTGTCGATGTGGCCTGCCTGAATCTCGCGCAG
>QHBL01000097.1 GCA_003244125.1 Chthoniobacterales bacterium | reverse complement strand
TTATCCGCCACGGCCGCATTATCGATCCGGCAAACGAGCGTGATGAAGTCGCGGATCTCTTAATCGTCGAGGGCCGGGTCGCAGATCAATCAGCAATCAGCAATCAGCAATCAGCAATTGCGGAGATCGATGCCACAAATCTCATTGTCTCGCCCGGCCTCATCGACATTCATGTGCATCTGCGCGAGCCGGGATTTTCCTGGAAGGAAACGATCGCGAGTGGCGCACGCGCCGCGGCCGCAGGCGGATTCACGACTATTGTTTGCATGCCGAATACGTCGCCGGTCGCAGACAGCGCTTCCACGATTACCTGGATCAAAGACCGCGCGCGCGACACCGCCTGCGTTCACGTTCTTCCCACTGGCGCGATTTCTAAGAATCTCGCCGGCGAAGAGCTGGCGCCGATCGGTTCGCTTGCGCAGAGCGGCGTCGTGGCGATCACCGATGACGGCCATTGCATTCAAAATCATGAGTTGATGCGACGCGCGGTCGAGTACGCGCGCATGGTCGACGTGCCGGTGCTCGATCACTGCCAGGACTACAACCTCGTCGGCGACGGTGTCGTCAACGAAGGCGAATGGAGCACGTTGCTCGGGCTGCCGGGCTGGCCGGCCGCGGGCGAGGAAGCGATGGTGATGCGCAACATTCTGCTCGCCGAACTGTGCGACCATCACATCCATTGCCAGCATGTGAGCACAGCCGGAAGCGTGCGGCTCATCCGCGAGGCGCGCGCGCGGGGTGTGAAAATTTCAGGCGAAGTTTGCCCGCACCACATCGCGCTGACCGATGCTGCGATTGAGCAGTTCGACACCAACTTCAAAATGAATCCGCCGCTGCGGCGTGAGCGCGATGTCGAAGCGCTCATCGAAGGAATCGCCGATGGCACGCTGACGATTCTGTGCAGCGATCACGCGCCGCACGCTGCTTTCGAGAAGGAGGTGGAGTTCGACAAAGCGCCATTCGGAATTGTCGGGCTGGAAACGGAGCTTGGTCTTTTCATGGACATTCTCGTGCACACACGCGGCGCGATTTCGGTGAACCGGCTCATAGCGATGTTCACCGTTGAGCCGGCAAAGTTATTGAAGCTAAAAACGGGCACACTCTCGATAGGGGTCAGCGCGGACGTGACCCTGATCGACTCTGAATTGGAATGGACCGTGAAAGCGAGCGAGTTCCAATCGCTCTCGCGCAATACGCCATTCGATGCCTGGAAATTGAAGGGCCGCGCCGTGCGGACGATCCTGGGAGGCGAAACCGTATTCGCGCTCTAAGCGCGATTGTGCCACACGCCGACGTCTAACCAGACGCCTTACAGTCGGACGACTTCAGCGATACCCGCCCTGAATATAGGTCTCGAGATGCTCGATCGTCGCGCTTTGGCAGGAGATAACGTGCTTGACCAGGTCGCCGATGGAAATCACACCGATGAGTTTTCCATTATCGACCACGGGCAAATGCCGGATATGCCGCTCCGTCATCATGCGCAGGCAATTTTCCACCGGTTCGTCCGGTGCGGTAACGGTAAGATTGCGCGACATGATTTCCTCCACTCGCGTCTCGCGGGAATGCCGGCCGCGCAGGAAAACTTTGCGGGTGTAATCGCGTTCCGAGATGATACCAGCGAGCTCGTCGCCGCGCGTTACCAGCAGCGCCCCCACGTTTTTCGCGTCCATCATTTGAATGGCTTCGAAGACCGTCGCGTCCGGCGCGATGGAGAAAATCGCGGCGCCTTTCTGGCCGAGAATCGCGCTGATTGTTCCGCTCACGTCCATGAGAAATAACGACTCGGACAATGAGACTAGGGCGGCAGCGCGCACGAAGCAACGAATTCTTGCCTCATACCTCAGCTCGCCGTTGCGAGCGCAGCGAGGGATCCCGTGGCGCAACCTTTAGCCAGACGCGCGAAACTTTCGCGCGATCAGTTGGCGCAGATGGTCCGAAATTGCGTCGTGCGACAGGCGCGCGATAACTTCGTCGAGGAATCCGGCCGCGATCAGTCGCTTTGCCGTCGCTGGGGGAATGCCGCGCGAGAGCAGGTAAAACATTTCCTCTTCGTCGATTTGGCCACTGGTGGCGCCGTGGCTGCACTTCACGTTATCGGCCATGATCTCCAGGCCAGGCATCGAGTTAGCCTCGGCGTCATCGCTGAGCAGCAAATTGCGCACAGTTTGATAGGCATCGGTGAAATGCGCGTGCGGTTCGACGCGAATCAGTCCGCCAAAGGTCGTTCGCGCGTTCTCCTCCAGCGCGTTTTTGTAGAGCAGATCGCTCGTCGTGTGCGGGCGCTCATGATCCTGCAAGGTCCGCGCGTCAAACTCACGCCGACCGTTCGCGATGCCGACAGCCAGCATGTCGCTGCGGGCGCCCTCACCCACCAGACGGCTGCGACTCTCGAGCCGCGCATATGAGGCGCCGGCGTTGATATTTAGACTCATCGCGGAGGCGTCGCGCTCGACCCTCGTTGCATTGACCTGAAGAGCGACGACACGCTCGCTCCAATCCTGTACGCAGACGTAGCGCACATTGGCGCCGCGGCCGACGATGAGATCGTTCACTCCGCAGGCGAACCCCGGAGCGTTTTCCGCTGAGCGAAAATATTCCACCACCGTCACCTTCGACATCTCGCCGGCGACCAGCAGCAGGTGCGGAAAGACGGCCGCATGCGGTGTCGCGATCCAGTGGTATATCTCGATCGGCAACTCGATCTCGACGCCGCGGGGCACGTAAAGGAACGCGCCGGATGAGACGAAGGCGCGATGGAGCGCCGCGAATTTCGCCGAGCCAAGCGTGGCCGGTTCAGCCATGAAATATTGCCGCACCAGCTCCTCGTGTTCGATGATCGCCCGCTCCATCGGCTGGAAAATGACACCGCGATCGCGCAGCGATTCCCGGATGACATCGCGCTCCACCAGCTGCTCATCGGCGAAGACAAGCCGCGCCGCCGATTGCGCCAGCCCGCTTGACTGATCGAGCAATTCACCGCGCGTCGCCTCGTCCAATTGTGGTGCGCGCACGTAGCCGTCGAGCTTCAAAGCATCGACATTCGAGAACCGCCACGCCTGGTCTTTCCGTGCCGGCATGGGCAGCTTCGAAAACTCAGCCCAGCCCGCGCGCTGCTGCTCGATAAACCACGCCGGCAGATCGTCCCGTTCGGCGAAGGATTCGAGCAGCGGCGTGTTCGTTGCGCGTTCGTCGGTCACGCGCTCAAGAACAGCAGTTCCGTCGCTCATTCAACTAACGAGTTGTCGTCGTTACCCGACCGAGCCTTCCATTTCGAGCTCGATAAGCCGCTTGAGCTCGACGGAATATTCCATCGGGAACTGGCGCACGAGATCGTTGACGAATCCGTTTACGCTCAGGCTCATGGCTTGCGCTTCGGTTAGGCCGCGCTGTTGCATGTAGAAAATCTGCTCGGCGCTGACCTGCGAGACGCTGGCTTCGTGTTGCACGCTGTTGCCGGTGCCGCGAACGGTGATGGCGGGATAGGTGTCGGTGCGACTGCTGGCATTGATGAGGAGCGCGTCGCACTCGGTGTTGTTCTTGCAATTCTTCAGATGCTTCGGCACGTGGACGAGGCCGCGGTAAGTGGCGCGGCCAGTGCCGATGGAGATCGATTTCGAGATGATGTTTGAAGTCGTTTCGTCCGCGGCGTGGACCATTTTCGCGCCGGTGTCCTGATGCTGACCGTTATTCGCTAAGGCGATGGAGAGCACTTCACCGCGCGCTTTGCGACCTTTCAAAATCACGCCCGGGTACTTCATCGTTAGGCGCGAACCGATGTTGCAATCGATCCATTTGATCTC
>QHBL01000396.1 GCA_003244125.1 Chthoniobacterales bacterium | reverse complement strand
AGTTCAATCCGACCGCGATTAGCTTCGACGGCGCCACCGGAACGGCGATCTCCAAATCCGCCAGCCGCCATATCTCGCCCGTCGGCTGAATCTCGATCCAGAACGCATCGGCCAAAACGTGCACTTCCTCCGCGAGGATTTCGCCATAGAAAAACCGGTCGCCTGCTCTGAATCTGCCGAAGGTGCGCATCGCGCTCACGGTAAGACATGCGCGCTCCTTGCCGAGATTATTCCTCGCCCCGCGACCTGTGTAGCTGCCGTCCGTCCGCCGCGTCGACACGTGCCATCCCGAGCCGCGCAGACAACGCCAGTCCGGCCCGCGGAGCGAGCGACCTCACCGAGTCAGAGAGGAGGCTCGTGAGGTCCTCCGCTTCGCTTAGGATGACAGGAAAACAGGACGCGCCACTACTTCGACGCGACGCCAACGAAATCCCGCACTGCCTTGTCTTCAGAAATCGCGAATATTCCGCCATCCGCTTTCTTAAACCAAAACGCGCTCGATGATCCGCCATCGAGATTCATCGCGCGCCAAATTTTGAAATCGTTAGCCATCGAACGATCATTGCCCAGCAGCTCCGCCAGTTGTGCCAGCGTCAGGTCGCTGGAGACGCCGAGAGCCGCCTTCCCTCCGCGCGTGATGGCCGCGAATGTTCGGCGCGCGCTTCGCGTCGCATCCAACTTCGACACGGCCTTTCCTCCATCCACCAACAATGGGCCGCACTCCAGCGCCGCGTTCAATTTCCGTTGAGGTGAAAATTCCGCCAGCCGCTTGATTTCAATGCCACGTCCCGAGTCGCAGAGCACGCCAGTCAATAAACGCGCGCGCACCAGCGGCGAAGTCACCGCACCATCAACAACGCGCAAGCCGATCGGTTTAAAAGTCGTGTCGAAATAACCGCCGTTCACGCCCGCGACGCAGTTCGCGCGCTGCATCGCCTCGGCCAGCCGATCCGAACCTTCCGGGTCATCGATCACGCGCAGGCTGGCGGATTTCGCCGAAAAAAGCGCGACATCAATCGTTGCCCGATCGCCGCCCTTCGCCAGCTCGACATGCCGGTGCTCGATGCCACTCGCTGCCCCTTGGTCAACCTCAGACGAGACCACCTCCCATCTAGTCTGCGCAACCTGCGCCAACTCTGTAGGGGAAGCTGTTAGCTTCCCCTGTTTGACCCTCGGGAAGCTAACAGCTTCCCCTACAGTTATGTTTACGACTACGATTGCGATCAGGAGCAGCAAGCGGAGTCACATCCCCATGATTTGATAGCCGCCATCAACGTAGATGACCTGGCCGGTGATGGCAGCGGCAGCATCGCTCGCGAGAAAAACTCCGGTCGCGCCGAGCTCCGCCGGTTCGCAACTGCGTTTCAAGGGCGCGCGTTCCTGGTATTGTTTCAGCATCGCGCTGAACCCGCTGATGCCGCGCGCCGCCAGGGTGTTGACGGGTCCGGCGGAAATGCAATTCACCCGAATCTTTTTCGGCCCCAGGTCGTAGGCGAGATACCGCGTGCTTGCTTCGAGCGATGCTTTAGCCACGCCCATGACGTTGTAATGCGGCACCACTTTTTCCGCGCCGTAATAGGTCATGGCGACAATGCTCCCGCCATCGCTCATCATCGGCGCAGCCTCACGCGCGAGCGCGACAAGCGAGTAGGCGCTGATATCGTGCGCTGTGCGAAACGCTTCGCGCGTGGTGCTGAGGAAATCGCCTTCCAGCGCTTCTTTCGGCGCGAACGCTACCGAGTGCAGCATGAGGTCGAGGCGAGCGGTGTGATTGCGCACCTCCTGGAAAAATCGCGTGATCTCCTCGTCCTTCGATACATCGCAAGGGAAAAGCGGAACGTTTTCACCAAACTCGCCGACAAGCTCTTCCACGTTGTCTTTCAGCCGCTCACCCTGGTAATTGAAGATCAACTTCGCACCGGCCGCGGCCCACGCCTTCGCGATCGCCCAGGCGATGCTGCGTTTATTAGCTACCCCGAATACGACGCCGGTTTTGCCGGCGAGAACTTGCGGATTCATGGCGCACGATAGCGCAGTTTTTTTTCCTGGGTAGCGCACCCGTCTCGCGTGCTGGTTTCGGCGTCCCGCCGAAACGATCTTCCTGGGAAGTGTTGCTATCAGAAAAGTCCGCGAAGGCGAGGACGCCTTCGCCAACACGCGAGGCGCGTGCGCTACCCAGAGATCTGCTGCGTCGCGGCGAGTATATGTTTGATCCCGCGGACCGGGATGACGACCCAATCGGGTCGATGATTCAGCTCGTATCCTACTTCATACACTGCCTTGTCGAGCAGATACGTCTCGAGGGCGACTTGCAGGTCGGCCGGGTCGCGGGGAAGGAAGAGCGCGTCGTCCGTCGCGGCGAGATAGCTTTCCAGATAACTGCTGCTGATTTCGCGATACCAAACATCGGCCCAATTCTCCAGAAACGGCACGTCTTCGGGACGAACGGCCCGCTGCCACAGCGCGCTATAGGCGGCGTATTGGAACGAGCGCATCATGCCGGCGACATCCCGCAGCGGTGAACGTTTGAGCTTGCGCTCGCTCAATGGACGCGCCGGTTCGCCTTCGAAATCGAGAAAGATGAAATCGCGGCCGGTGTAGAGCGCCTGCCCGAGATGAAAATCGCCGTGAATGCGAATCTTGTGCGCGTGCGACTTTTGGCCGAGCAACCGCCGCTCCTGCGCGAGAATCTGCCCTTCGGCCGCGAGGACTTCTTCGGCTTCATCGCGGAATTTCGCGGGTAAATCATCCAGCTTTTTGCGCAGCAAACTGAACGCGCGACGCGCGGAAGCGCGCATCGATTGCACCACGCTCCGTTGCGCCATGGCGTTGAACGGCTCCGGCGCGAACGCCGGATCGTCCACGTCCGAAGCGAGCGCGCGATGCAATTCGCCGGTGCGCTGGCCGAGCAGCCGCGCTTTCTCGGGATAAATCCCGCCAATCAGTTCGTCGATCAGCGCCGGCGAGACGTCGCCGTTAAGTCCCGCTTTGCGCGCAAGCACGCGCTCGAAATAGCTGCCGACGTAATCGAGCGTGAAGCGCCAGGCATCGCCTTCGTTCGCGATCGCCGCCTGGATGAGCGCGAGCACGGTCTGCTTTTTGCCGGCGCGAAATTCGAGCGTGCCGGCAAAGGCGGGCACGTTGGCGAAGCGAGCGCGCTCAGTAAGAAAGCGCGTGATCTCGACGTCGGGATTAATCCCCTCCTCCAGCTTACGAAAAATTTTCAGGAAATACTGGTTGCCGAAAAGAATCGACGAGTTGCTTTGCTCCGCGCTGAGCACCTGCGATTGCGCGCTGAGGTCTTCGGCCGCAGCGAACTCCGCCGTCGCTGAACCGGCAATATCGCCGTGACGCGTGCGCACCTTTCGCTGTTCGCGAATGATGCGGTAAATGTCGGCGCGATAACCGGCATCGTAGATCGCGTCGAACAAAATGGCGTTACTGTCGGCGAACTCAGCGATGACTGATGGCGGCGCTTCGCGCGAAATCTTGCGCGCGGGCTCATCGCGCGCGATTTGCATCGGCAAGGCGTAATTCTCGGTGCCGCCTTCGGCGTAGCTCACTTCCAGAAGCACGTGCCGCGCAGCCCCATCGCCCTCGGACACCTTCGGCTCATCAATGATGCGGAGATCGCGGATCGTTTGCGCCTTCGAACCGAACCAGCGGCAGCCAACGATGTAGTCAGGCAGGATGGTGTTTTCCAATTCTCTGCGCTCTCCCTCGGCCAGCAGCGCAGAAAATTCGGGAGAGCTAACGAGGTGCGGCGTGCGGGGACGTTTCTTCATCCGCGGCGCGGCCGCCGATTGCAAAACAAACCAGTAGTGCCCGTGCGGTCCAAGGGTGAGCGGGTAAAGTGAGCGCTTGATCGCAGGAAAGCGATTGCGACTGAAAACTTCGCGCGGGACAGAGCCGGTGAAGCGCGACAGGTCCAGCTCGGCCGGCTGGGCAAAGCGGCTGAGGTTAACCACCACGATGATGGTTTCATCTTCATATCGCCGGAGGAATGCCAGCACCTTCGGGTTCTCCGGATACAGGAAATCGAGGGTGCCGCGCGAGAACGCCTTGTAGTTCTTGCGCATGGCGATGACGCGTCGCGTCCACCAGAGCAGCGAGGAAAGGTTCTTCTGCTGATTCTCGGCGTTGATCGCTTCGTAGTGATACTCGGGATCGATCGTGATCGGCAGATAAAGCTGCTGCGGATTGGCCCTGGAAAAACCGGCGTTGCGATCCGCGCTCCACTGCATGGGCGTGCGGCAGCCATTGCGATCGCCGAGGTAAAAATTATCGCCCATGCCGATCTCATCGCCGTAGTAGAGCACCGGCGTTCCTGGCATGGAGAAGAGAAGGATGTTGAGCAGCTCGATCTTGCGGCGGCTGTTCGCCAGCAGCGGGGCAAGGCGGCGGCGGATGCCGAGGTTGATGCGTGCGGTCGGATCGTTAGCGTAAACGCGCCACATGTAATCGCGCTCTTCGTCAGTCACCATCTCGAGCGTGAGTTCATCGTGGTTGCGCAGAAACATGGCCCACTGGCACAACTCGGGAATCGCAGGCGTCTGCTCCATAATGTCGATGATCGGAAACCGAT
>QHBL01000279.1 GCA_003244125.1 Chthoniobacterales bacterium | reverse complement strand
TGGATCGATGGCATTCGCAAAAGGGTGGATGAACAGAGTTACGCCGTGCGCTTCACCCCCCGAAAAACGAGTAGTAACTGGAGCGTGGTGAATATCGCGCGAGTTAAGGTACTGAAAGGCGAAGGCAGGATGAAGCCGGCAGGCCTGGCGGCGTTCTCGCGCCGGCGGATTGAGAAGTCGGCCACTTACTCTTTCGAGAATCGCGAGTCAGCGAAGCTTAGCGCCGAACAAGAGCGCGAGTTTCAGCACCATCCTAAAGCGTGGCAGTTCTATCAGAACCAGCCTCCAGGCTACCGTCGCATGAGTGCGTGGTGGGTGACCAGCGCAAAACGACCGGAGACTCGGCAGATCCGCTTGCAGCGTCTAATTAGTCACTCGGAAGCGCACCGCCGGATCTACTAGACGACGCTCAGCGGCCGTAGTTCACCAGGCGCGACACTTTCCACGAGTCGCCGACCTTCTGCCAAAGCACGGCGAACTTAAAGACACCGCAGTCTTCTTTCCCGTCCTGAGTATGACAGAACCGATGCTGCCCTGTCTCAAGCGCTCCTGAACTGCCGAGGGGGTAAACTTCCAGCGTACCTTGTACCAGCTCGCGCCGGATGTCGGCATCATGGGCGAACATTTCCGTAAACTCCGCCAGGCACTGCTGATAATTTTTTAGCCCTTCGTCCTCCTCGTAAACTTCGACGTCGCTGCTCGCCATTACCATTAGGCGATCGATGTTGTGCGCGTTAAAGGCATCGAAAAGACGGCGATCCATCCGCGCGATCGTCTCGAACAGTGGTCCGGATCTCGCATCGCTGCGGGCGGAATGAGCGGCGGACACGACCAGCACCACTAGAAGAAACCAAATCCGTCTTCTCATCCCTGCGAGAGTGAGGGAAATCGTGGCAGATAGCAAGACACGCTGTGGCGCGATTTGCTAGCGTGCGCCAAGAATGATCACTCGCGCGCTGGGGCGCTTCGACAACGTATAGTCCGAACCGGCGGTAAGATGCATTAATGCACCTTCGTTTCTTTCGTTGGCCGAATCGGGCAACGCGTGCAGGACAATGGTGGCCGATGAGGCGCCCGCTGGAATGACGATCTGCCCGGCAGAACCGCTCAAGGTATAATCGACACCCTGCTGCGCTCTGCCGCCGATCCAGTAGTTAACAGTCAACGATGTTGTCAGGATGGCTGAACTCGACACGGTGAAGGTAGCTTCACCGCCTTCGGCAATTTGTTGCGGAGATACAGACACACTAAGAACAGGTGTCACTGGCGGAGTGGGCGTGGGACTTGGCGTTGGTGTGGGTGTCGGAGTTGATGTGATTTGTACGTTGATCACGACAGCGTGCACAGAATCATCCCCACTGAGCAGGAAAGTATAAGATCCGGATTGGGTGAACGTGACACTCGTGCTCATGGTGTAAGGATTGGCAATGTTGACTGGCGCCGGGCCTGAATAGAGTCGCCATTGCACAGCAGCGCTTCCATTCGGCGCGGCAATCGAGCCACTGAGTGTCGCAATTGTGCCCGTAATTGTCTGGTCCGAGCCGGCATTGGCCGCCGGCGCACCAGGGGAGCGCGGGCCTTCGGTGGGCCCTGTGGCCTGGACTACTTCGAAATTGCTGATGTCGATGGTGGAAAGATTATTAAAAGCGCTGACGGAAAAGCGATCATCCGGACAAACGGAAATAGAAAAAAACCCGCCGTTATCGGCGACGATGCCGCCATATTTCTTCAACGCGAGCAGCACAGCTTTCTCTTCCTTGGTCCAGCTACTCGGGATGACGAAACTGCTCTTGAGGCGGAGACGCTGTCCCATGGCGGGATAGTTGACTGAAGTAGCTGGAATAGTAGAAGCAAAATGGTTAGCCGGGTAGATATACTCGCGGCGAGTCCTGGCTACCACCAGGCGCAAAGCGTGCTCGACCATCCCGCGCTGGCATTCATCGTAGCGCACGAGCGCGGGGAACATCGGCAGTCCGGCAGCATCGCCGGAAGTCCAGCCCGCTGGCCGCAGCGCGTTCGAGTTCAAATCGAATTTCGCCCCGTTGGACGCCTGCCAGCCATTGCTCGTTAGCTTCATCTGCCAGGTTTCCCAAATTGAACCGAGGCCAGGCGCGACGATAATGCCGTGCCGGTCACCGCCGACGCTGGTTGCGTCCATTTGCCATTGCTGCAGAGTGAGGCTGCCGGTGCCGCGTGGCCAAGTCTCGATCGGCACGTTTGAAGGAATGGGATAGCTGCCGTTCGGAAATGTTCCGCCGTCGAGGTCAGATTCGTCGGGATAGTCGAGAAATGGAATGCTGACGCGCGACTGATTCTCGGGCACGAGGACGTAATTCATCTCATAAAACGGGCGCAAGGTTTGCCGCGTCGAGGCAAGATCCGCTTTGATCTGCGCGATCATGAGGGCCGAGTTGCTCAGGAGCGGCCTGCGCGAGATGTCTTCGTTCCAGGCACTGGTCACTGGCATGATCTGCATGGCGGAAACAATGGCGTCTGCTTGCGAAGAATTGAACAGCCTCGGTGTCGTGACGACCGGCGCCGGCCCAAGAATTCGTCCCTCCTGATTAATGCGTTCCGCCTCGAGCGGAAACGCAGTCGCTGCTGTGACAAGCGCGATGCTGAGCCGCGCGCTTCCTTGCCAACGTTGACCCATGATGTTCCCTCTGGTGGCGGAGAAGCCGACGCATTTTGCAGCAGCATTTGCGCCTCGGCGCGTCGGGAAAACCTCAGGCCCGCGGCGATTTTCTCATCATGACGGCGGCCCGGGTGAGTACCGCCCCGAGCACGAGGACGGCGCCTGCAACAGCCCACGGCCCCGGCCGCTCGCCTAAAGCCAACATGACCCATAATGGATTGAGAATGGGCTCGATCAGCGGGATAAGAGTCGCTTCCAGCGCGGTGACGTATTTGATCGCCGCTGAATACAAAACGTAAGGAAAGCCGAGCTGAACCGCGCCGAGAACGAGCAAGCGCCAAACGTTGCCTGCAGCGAGCGGCGGGCCGAAGAGAAAGGGCAGCGCTGCGAGGGCGACAATCAGATTACCGAGAATAACGCTGGTGACGGGTGAACCTGCTTTCTCTTTGCGCAAGAAAATTGCGACGCTCGCGAAAGCGAGGCCGCTGCCGAGCGCGATGACATTCCCCCACAAGCCGGAGAGCGTGAGCCGATCGAAGAAGAACAGTGCGATGCCGCCGAGCGCGGTGGCGATAACGAGCCAATCGATGGCATGAGCTTTTTCGCGCAAATACCAGCGGCCAATCAGGGCGACGTAAATCGGCGCGGTGTATTGCAGGAAAATCGCGTTTGCTGCTGTGGTCATGCGAGTGGCAAAGACAAAGAGCACGACGGTCGCGGCATAGCCGAATGCGCCGCCGATTTGCGCCACGGAAAGTTTGAATTGCGGACGGCCGACGCAGAGCAGCATCACTGGAATGGCAATGGCGCTGCGCGCGCCCGCAATTGCCATGGGCGTCCAGTTGATCGATTTGATCAACACGCCGCCGAGGCTCCATAGCAAAGCTGCGAGGAGCAAAAGCGCGGGCGCGTAATAGCGGTGTCGCGCTGAAGTTGCGCTCCTGTTCTGCGCGATCGACTCCGACACTAACTCGCTGGCGGTGGACGCCGGAAAAAATCCTGAAGCTCGCCATGGGGCGCAGCGCCCGCGAAGCCGTCGAAGCGGCCAAAGCGCGCGAGCTCCGTCGCGGCGCGCATGAAGCCGCCCCACGCCACGCGAGCGAGCGCGCCTCCGACGCTGACACGTCGCACGCCGAGGGCCGCGCAGTCAGAGATCGTTAGGCCACCAGGCGCGCTGATGAGCACATTGACAGGCTTGGGCGCAACGGCGGCGACGATCGCGGCGATATCTTCGCGTTTCTGCACGCCGGGCGCATAGAGACAATCGGCGCCGGCATGTGCGTAGGCGCTGAGCCTGCGGATGACTTCGTCAATGTCATTCAAGCCGACGAGAAAACATTCAGCCCGGCCAACGAGGACAACGTCATTCGCCTTCGTCACGTCGCGGGCAGCCATGATGCGATCGACCGCGTGATCCAGCATGTAAAGCGGTTGTCCCGGCCGCCCAGTGGAATCCTCGACCGATACACCGGCGACGCCTGTCTCAACGCACCGGCGCACATTCGCGGCGACGGCAGCGGGATTATCGGCGTATGCATTCTCGAAGTCCGCATTCACCGGCACGTCTATCGCCCCTGCGATCTCGCCAATGTGCGCGAGCATGGCGTCGCATCCCACGGCGCCATCAGGCAAACCGCGGGAAAAAGCGAAGCCGGCCGATGTGGTGGCCAGCGCTTTGAAACCGAGATGCTGAAGGTAGCGCGCGGAGCCGACGTCCCAGGGATTGGGAATGACGAAGCAACCTTCGCGATGAAGCTCGCGAAAACGGGCGCGGCGTTCAGCGATTGTCGACATACAGTATTCTGTCATCCCGAGCGCAGCGAAGCGAAGTCGAGGGATCCCGTGAAGTTACCTGAAAGATAGCGCCGCGGGATCCCTCGGCTTCACTCGAGATGACGTGCTTGCTTGTCCTCACGACGTGCTTATTCGTCATCGCGTGCGCCGTTATCGCGCGCGTTCTGTCCGCGCAATTGCGCCTGGATGAACAAGTCGAGGTCGCCATCCATCACCGCCTGCACGTTGCTCGTCTCCGCGCCAGAGCGGTGGTCCTTCACCATTTGGTAAGGCTGGAAAACGTAGGAGCGGATTTGGCTGCCCCAGGCGACATCGCCTTTCTCCCCATAACGCCGATCCATCTCGGCCCGCTTTTTGTCCTGCTCCAATTCGTAGAGTTTCGCCTTTAACATTTTAATCGCGAGCTCGCGATTGCGTCCCTGGCTGCGCTCGGCCTGGCATGCGACAACAATGCCGGTGGGCTTGTGCACGATACGCACCGCCGTCTCCACTTTGTTCACGTTCTGTCCGCCTTTGCCGCCGCTGCGATAGGTGCCGATTTCGAGATCAGCGGGATTGATTTCAATGGGCGCGCTCTCGGCGATTTCAGGAACGACATCAACGCTCGCGAACGACGTGTGGCGCCGCTTGTTGGCGTCGAATGGCGAGATCCGCACGAGGCGGTGCACACCGCGTTCGGTGTTCAAATAACCGAATGCGTAGTCGCCCGTCACGAGCAGCGTCGCCGATTTGATGCCCACCTCTTCGCCCGTCTGAATATCGACCGTCTGCGACTTGAAACCGTTGCGTTCCATCCAGCGTTGATACATGCGCAACAACATGTCGGCCCAGTCGCACGATTCCGTCCCACCCGCGCCGGAGTGAATGGTGAGGAAGGCGTTGGCGCGATCGTTCTCGCCGGAAAGAAATTGGCGCAG
>QHBL01000342.1:2000-2531 GCA_003244125.1 Chthoniobacterales bacterium | reverse complement strand
CGGAAGAGCTGCGCTGCACAGAATTCGTTAGCTGCAAAATCGTCGGCGTCACGGCCGGCACCTCGACTTTGCCGGAAACGGTCGCGACGGTCGTACGCCGGCTGGAAGAAATTTCGCGCTTCGCGCGCCCAAACCCAACTAACAAGAAATGAACTCAAAAGAATGGCTTCAGTATTACGAACGGAACCGCCGCAGTCGGCCCGAACCGCCCTGGCAGATCGCTTCGCCGCTCGATCGCAGCACGAAGAGAACCCTGGCTCGTTCGCTTTCGCATTTTCAACTGGGCGAAAGCGGCGAAGGCCGGTTTCTGCTCCGCCAGGCGCGCGCGCAAGCGCCGGACGACACGGATTACGCCCGCGCGCTCGCCCTTTTCGTCGAGGAAGAAAAGGAACATGCGCGCTTGCTCGAACAACTCGTGCGGCGTTTTGGCGGCGAACTCATCGCGGGGCATTGGACGCACGCGGTTTTCCGTCTGGCGCGGCGCACGCTCGGATTAAACTTCGAGCTGCAAGTGCTGGTCATCGCCGAGAT
>QHBL01000342.1:1596-1990 GCA_003244125.1 Chthoniobacterales bacterium | reverse complement strand
GCTTATTATCGCGTGCTGCAACTGCGCGCGCGAGATCCGGTGCTCGATCACGTTTGCCAACTGCTTTTGCGCGACGAAGCGCGGCACATTGAACTCCATGTTTGCTGGTTGCGCGAGGTGCTGGCGCGTTGGCTGCCAGCGGAACGCGCGGCTTGGAGTTTGCAATTTCAATTCCTTTTCACCGCCGCGGCGAAGGTGGCGTGGTTCGATCATCGCGAAGCATTAAGCGCGAGCGGAGGGAGCAAACGCGAGTTTTTCGGAATCGCGCGCCGCGAATGTATTCAATTTTTGCGCCAGCTTACTCAGGACGCCGAAGCGATGACAAATCAAGTTCCTGCTTTCCTGCGTTCCTAAGAAATGTTAAGTTCATCGCGATGGCAGGCGATCGCTGGTG
>QHBL01000342.1:0-1434 GCA_003244125.1 Chthoniobacterales bacterium | reverse complement strand
GTAAGGGTGAAAAGGCGAGGTAAAAGCTCACCGCGCGCGAAGTAATTTGCGCGGCACGAAAAACCCCATGCGGTGCAAGACAAAACAGGAGGAGGACAGCCGGTCTGATGATCTCCGGGTATCGTCGCATCGCGCGCGCTGTCGCCGCGGTCGTTGGCCGCGGCATCGGTCGCGGACGGCCCACGCAAGTGAGCCGAGATAAATGATCGCCCGCGCGAGAAATCGCGCGACAGAATTCGGCTTATCGCCATCAAATGGAAGGGCGCTTCGGAAACGGAGCGCCCTTCGCTTTTGCTGACGGATTTAGCTCGACAGTTCTTTACATCAGCAGCGGCGACACGGAAGGTCGCGGATGCAACGCGCTCCGCGACAACTGGGCTGGCGAATTCCCGCGGCCTGGCTGCTTCTTTGCCTTGTTTGGAGCTCGACTTGGCTGGCAATTAAAGTCGGCTTGCGCGATTTGCCGCCGCTTTCCTTCGTCGCATTGCGTTTTCTAATCGCGATGATTGCGCTCGTGCTAGTGTCAATCGGTCAACCGCGCCTGTGGCCGCGGCGTCGCTCCGATTTCGTGGTCCTTGCGATCACCGGAGTTTTGATGTTCGCGATTAATTACGCGCTTTTGTTTTGGGGAGAGCTTTACGTTTCGTCGGGGCTTGCCGCCGTCATTCAAGCTTCGATTCCGATTTTCGGAATGATCTGCGCGCACTGGATGATTCCGGAGGAACCGTTGCGCTGGCAGTGGCTGGGCGGCGCGCTCCTGTCGATCGTGGGCGTGGCGGTGATTTGCGCGCGCCTGCTCAGTTTTAACGGCTGGCTGGCGTTCCTCGGCGGGCTCGGTATCACGGTGAGCGCGGCCAGCGCGGCGTTCTCTAACGTGTGGCTGAAGGCGCGCCGAATCGAGCTCGCGCCGTCGATGCTGGCGGCGTGGCAGATGATTTTCGGAACGCTCCCGCTGCTCGCGCTGGCGTTTGCGTTTGATGGCAATCCTACGCGCCTGCACTGGAGCGGGACGGCAATCTTTTGCCTGCTCTATCTCGCGATCGTCGGTTCGTCGTTCACTTTCATCCTGCTCTACTGGCTCATGCCGCGAATGACGGTGACGCGGTTGCAAGCGATCTCGCTCATCACTCCGCCCGGCGCGATTGCGCTTGGCTGGGCGCTCGGCGGAGAGCGGCTGTCGGCGTGGTCTCTGCTAGGTGCAGGGTTCGTGCTCGCGGGTGTGGCGATTATTTTTCGGCCGCTGCTGGAAGATAAACAGCACCGCGTGGTCAAGGACAAGCGGCTTGTTTCGTCACGCGTTTAAATGATCGCACGTTGAAGAAAGATTGTTTCGGCGCGACGCCGAAACCAGCACGCGAGACGCGTGCGCTACCGGAGGCAGTCGTCGAGCGCGGCGAGCAGATGCGAGACGGTCTCTTCGGTTTCGTCGCCCAT
>QHBL01000282.1 GCA_003244125.1 Chthoniobacterales bacterium | reverse complement strand
CATCGGCGTGACGAGCCAGGGTGAGCTCATCCGGTTAATCGAGGAGAAGGCGAAGAGCGGGGTGTTCCTAAGCGTGCTCGGCGTGGGCGATGACAATTTGAAAGATGGAACGATGCAGAAGCTGGCGGACAAGGGGAACGGGAACTACGCGTTTCTCGATTCGCTGGATGAAGCGCGCAAGGTGCTGGTGCAGCAGATGAATGGCACGCTGGTGACGATCGCGAAGGATGTAAAGGTGCAGGTGGAATGGAATCCGCGAGTCGTTAGCTCGTATCGGCTGATCGGTTATGAGAAGCGGATGTTGCGGAAGGAGGATTTTAATAACGATAAGATCGATGCGGGGGAGATCGGCGCGGGGCATACGGTGACGGCTTTGTATGAGGTGGTGCCGGTGGGGGCGGCGGTGAGTCCGAGTGTGCCGCCGGTGGATGCGCTGAAGTATGCGTCGCCCGCGCAGCAGCCGGCAAATTCTAACGAGATGCTGACGGTGAAGCTGCGTTACAAAAAGCCAGACGGTGAGAAGAGTGAGTTGATCGAGCGCGCGCTGGTGGACGATGGGAAGCAATTCGCGAATGCTTCTAACGATTTCAAATTTGCGGTGGCGGTGGCGGAATTCGGAATGGTGCTGCGCGATTCCGAGTTCAAGGGGAGCGGGACGTTCGGCGCGGTGCGAGAGTGGGCGCAGGAGGGCAAAGGCGAGGACCCGAATGGCTATCGCGCGGGATTCATCGAGCTGGTGCGCAAGGCGGAGGCGCTGAAGAAGGGGTGAATTTGAAAACCAGAAAACCAAAAAAAGAAATAATGAATCAGGAAAGCAGGAGGACAGGAAACAAGCATTTTTCCTGCTTCATTCCGTTTCTGGGTTCTGGCTTTCAAATTAGATATTCTCCGTCGATTCGGTGAACTCGGCCGGTTTCACGCGCATGGCGAGGAAGGCGCCGCTGAGCAGGATGCCGGCGCTGAGGAGTTGAGCTACGGAGAGGCGCTCGTGGAAAATCAGGGCGGAGAGAGTCAGTGCGCCGAGCGGGCAGAGGAGCTGGAGCGTTTGGGCGAGGGCAACGCCGAGTTCCTGGATGGCGACGTAATACAGGACGTGCGCCATGGTGATGCAGACGACGGCGGAAATCACGAGAATGAGATTCACCTGCCAGCTCACGTGCAGGGGCGTGGCGATGTTGCCGAAGGCGCAGGTGAGCGGAAGAAGAAAGGCAGAGGTGATGAGGCTGACGATGCCGAAGCTGCGCACCGAGCCGAGCCGCGCGGCCGGCCGTTTCACAAATGTGCCGTAGAGCGCCCAGCAAAAGGTCGAAGTGAACGCGATGAGCATTCCGCGAAGGGCGAGGTGACCGACGTCGGTGCCGGGTTGAAACCAGAAGACGCCGACCGCGCCGAACAATCCAAGAACGGTGCCGAGCTGGAACTGCCATTGGCGGAGAACGCGTCGTTCCTCGGGGAAGAAAATGAGCGCGAGCAGCGCGGTCACGATTACTGAAGAGCGGGCGAAGATGGCGTAAACGCCCGGACCTATATAGAAGAGAGCGACAGTTTGGGTGACCTGGTGCACGACGTTTGGCAATGCAGGAACGAGGCAGAGGCCGAATGCGCGCAGGTCGAGCCGCGGTCCGCCGCGCCGGACGCGCACGAGGACGAGCGGCGCGATGGCGAGACACGCGACGGCGTAGCGGTAGAAGTTCTGCGCCCAGATGTCGTAGTAGCGCAGCAGGTAATATTGAAAAAGGGAGGGCAGCGACCAGATGATGACGGTGGCAAAAACGGCGAGGTAGCCGCGCGAAAGGTGATGAGGCCGGGCAGTTCCACGTGGCATTTTCGATTTCGCTGGGATTTTGCTCGCTTAGCGGCGATGGATTGCGCAGTAAATGTCCGCGGAGGAGGAGAGATGAGCATTTTCAAACATCAAGTCATAAGAGCAGCGGCGGCGTTGGCCATGGCCGGCCTGGCCCTGAGCGCGCACGGGAAAACGGCCGACAGCTCGGCCAATCACTTGAACAAGGGCGTGGAGCTGGCCCAGCAAAAGCAATACGACCAGGCCATCGCTGAGTTCAATGCGGCGATCGAGGCCGACCCGAAAAACGAGCGCGCTTACAATGATCGCGGCACCGTCTATCGCGCGCAGCAAAAGTTTCCGGAGGCATTGTCGGATTTTGCGAAAGCGATTGAGATCGCGCCGACTGATCCGATGGGATACTTCGAGCGCGGCCAGACGTTGACCATGCAAAAGCAATACTCTGACGCGTTGCCTGATCTGAACAAGGCGCTGGAGCTCAAACCCGACGACATTAATGCGTTGCGCATTCGCGGATTTGCCGAAATCGGCATGACGGATTGGGACAAGGCGATCGCGGATTTCACCGCGGTCATTCAGGTGCAGCCGAATGACGCGCAGGCTTACGAGCGCCGTGGGTTCGCACTGCGCAGCCAGAAGAAATACCAGGGGGCGATCGCTGACTACACCAAGAGCCTCGAGATTAAACCCGATCCGGATGTTTATGCCAAGCGCGGCTATACCTACGTCACTTACCTTCAGGACTACGAGAAAGGCATCGCCGATTACCAGCAGACGCTAAAGATCAATCCTAACGACTACGACACGCAGCAGCGCTTGCAGTACGCGCAAAATTTCCTGGCCGCGAAAAACGCGCCTCCGCCATCCGCGCCGACGCCGACGCCTTCGCCCGGGTTGATGACGCCGATGAACGTCGGCATCGGCCTGGTGGTGTTGCTTGTTCTGGTCGCCATCATCTTCGCCATAAGCCGTCGCGGCCGTGGCAGCGATGATGAAGCTGACGCCTCGAGCGGTCGCATCCGCTGATCGTCAGATCAGGTGTCATCCCGAACCGCGCAGGCGGCGAGGCACCTCACCGCTCTTGAGATGATTGCCGATGACATGTGACGGATGAGCGTAAGAGAGAGCCCTCACCCGTTCCGGATGACAGACTGCGCGGCCTGTTAAAATCTTCGCCAGCGACACGGCTGCGCCGAGAGAAATATCTTTGACAGTCCCGGGCGCGCTGTTAATTTCCGATTCGCTTTTTGCTGGAGCGGGGCGGTCCCATGGTCGTTTAATTCGAGGCGGCTCTGGGACTTTCGCTTCTCTGGCGGGAGCGTAACCGGTTTGCCCATGTAGCTCAGTTGGTAGAGCACGTCCTTGGTAAGGACGAGGTCACCGGTTCAATCCCGGTCATGGGCTCCAGATGTTGGAACTCGACCATCACACCAGGAAGAGACGCAGTTTAGTTAAAAAAGGACAATTACAATGGCCAAGGAAGCATTCAAACGCGACAAGCCGCACGTGAACGTCGGCACCATCGGTCACGTCGACCACGGCAAGACAACCCTAACCGCAGCTATTACCACCATTCTCGCTAAGAAGGGAATGGCCGAGGCGCGTAAATACGACGACATCGACAACGCACCCGAAGAAAAAGAGCGCGGCATCACCATCAACACCGCTCACGTCGAATACCAGAGCGAGAAGCGCCACTATGCGCACGTCGATTGCCCCGGCCACGCTGATTACGTCAAGAACATGATCACCGGCGCGGCGCAAATGGACGGCGCCATCCTCGTGGTCTCCGCCGCCGACGGCCCGATGCCGCAAACGCGCGAACACATCTTGTTAGCTCGCCAGGTTGGCGTGCCTTCCATCGTCGTCTTCCTGAACAAGGTCGACATGGTGGACGATCCCGAATTGCTCGATCTCGTGGAAATGGAAGTGCGCGATCTGCTCACGCAATATGAATTTCCGGGCGACAAAATTCCCATCGTCAAAGGCAGCGCGCTCAAGGCGCTCGATGGCGATGCCGACCAGGAGAAAAACATTCTCGCGCTCGTCTCCGCTATTGACGACTACATCCCCGTGCCGGAGCGGCCGGTGGATCAGCCGTTCCTGATGCCGGTGGAAGACGTGTTCAACATCGAAGGTCGTGGCACGGTCGCGACCGGTCGTGTCGAGCGCGGCATCCTCAAGAAAATGGAGGAAGTCGAGATCGTCGGCATTAAGAACACGGCTAAAACGGTGGCGACCGACATCGAGATGTTTCGCAAGCTGCTCGATGAAGCGCGCGCGGGCGATAACGTCGGCGTCCTACTCCGCGGCACGAAGAAGGAAGACATTGAGCGCGGCCAGGTCATCGCCAAGCCGGGCACGATCAAGCCGCATACTAAGTTTAAGGCGGAGGTCTATGTCTTGAGCAAGGAAGAAGGCGGCCGTCACACGCCCTTCTTCACCAATTACCGACCCCAATTTTATTTTCGGACGACTGACGTGACCGGAACGGTAAAGTTGCCGGACGGGGTCGAAATGGTGATGCCGGGCGACAACGTTGCCATCGACGTGGAATTGAATAAACCCATCGCGATGGAGAAAACGATTCGGTTCGCCATCCGCGAGGGTGGAAAAACCGTCGGCGCCGGTCGCGTGAGCGATATTTTGGACTAACCTTTGTCATGTCGAGCGAAGCCGAGACATCTTTAACATTGAGAATAAAGAGTCTTCGGCTACGCTGCGCTTCGCTCAGAATGATAGAACGAACGCCAGTAGCTCAATTGGTAGAGTAGCGGTCTCCAAAACCGTCGGTTGGGGGTTCGAGTCCCTCCTGGCGTGTTCGAAAGGATGAAGGATGAATTATGAAGGATGAAATCACTGCACATCTCTCCAGAAGCTTTTCCTTTTCATCCTTCCGCCTTCATCCTTCATCCTTTCCATGCTAGCCAAGGTCAAAAGCTTCTTCACCGAAGTGAAGCTCGAGCTTCAGAAAGCTTCCTGGCCCTGGGACCCAAAGGAGAAAGGTGTTCGCCGCTATAAAGAACTGACCGATTCTACCATGGTCGTCATCATTGCCATGCTCCTTCTCGGCGGCTACGTCGCATTGTTCGATTTCATCCTGGTTAACGTCGTTCACTTTTTCACTCGCGTTCACTAGCTATGGCTCAGGCACTCGCAGCTAAGGATCAATGGTTCGTTGTTCACGTTCTGTCCGGTCAGGAGAATAAGGTGCGCGATAACATCGAGAAGCGGGTCAAGACCGAAGAGATGAGTGATGTCATCTACGAAGTGCTGGTGCCGACGGAGCGTGTCTCCGAGATCAAGAAGGGCAAGAAAAGCGAGAGCACGCGCAAGTTTTTCCCCGGTTACTTGATTGTGAACATGCACCTCCTCGATGAAAATAATCAGCTCGTCGATCGCACCTGGTATTTCATCAAAGACACCCCTGGGGTGATCGGGTTTGCGGGGACGAAGGACAAGCCTATTCCGATGCGGCCTAACGAGGTCGAGTCAATGCTCGCGCAGATGAAGGAGCGCGAGGAGAAGGTGAAACCGAAGGTCAGCTTCGAAGTCGGTGAGACGGTAAAGGTAGCTGACGGGCCGTTCCAGAACCAGAACGGCGTCGTGGAGGAGATCGACCCGGAACGCGGCAAGCTGCGCGTTTCAGTGACTATCTTCGGGCGAGCTACTCCGGTGGAACTCGAATACTGGCAGGTCGAGCGCGGCTAGCAGTGGCTCTCAACTAACGACTATCAACTTATCGCATGGCTAAGGAAATAGTAGCTCACATTAAACTACAAATACCGGCGGGGCAGGCGAACCCGGCGCCTCCAGTCGGCACCGCACTCGGTCCTCGTGGCGTGAACATCATGGCCTTCTGCAAGGAGTTCAACGCCGCCACCCAGAAACAAGCCGGTGACATACTTCCCGTCGTCATTACTGTTTTCAAAGATAAGAGCTTCACTTTTATCACCAAAAGTCCTCCGGCGGCGGTGCTGTTGAAAAAAGCGGCTAATATCGCCGCTGGCTCAAAGGAGCCTAACAAGACGAAGGTCGGAAAAGTTACGCGCAAACAAGTGATGGATATCGTTAAGACGAAGAGCAAGGATTTGAACGCGCGCAACGACGAAGCTGCTTTCCGCATCATCGCCGGGACGGCGCGGCAGATGGGTCTGGAAATCGTCGAGTAGCTGTTCGCGCTCGCGCGCGCCCATTCATGTCCTCGATTCGTTCCCAAGTCGAGGCACTGGGTCCGTGGATCACGGGCTTCGAGTGGGAAGGTGTCCGTTACGGCGGCGACTACTTCCCGGAAAACGATTCGCGGGTGATGCGATTCGTCGAAGCGCTCCGCGCGCGCGGCGAGCCTTTAGCCCGGATTCTGGAGTGCGGTTGCCTGGAAGGCGGCCATACCGTGATGCTCGCCCGCGCATTCCCGAATGCCAAGATCGTCGCTGTCGATCTGCGGGAAGAGAATCTGCGTAAAGCACGGTTTCTCCTGTCGCTGCACAACGTTGGAAACGCCCGCTTCCTCCAGGATGATCTGGCTAACCCGCGTCGCAGCTTCGGACAAAACTACGATGCCATTTTTTGTGTCGGGCTGCTCTATCACCTGCGCGATCCGGCGCGGTTCATTGCGCGCGCGGCCGAAGCGACACGCTTTCTCTGGATTTGGACGGTGATCTGCGCCGAGGCCGAGGCGACAGTGACCGAAGGTAGTTTCCGCGGCCGCATGCTGGATGAGCCGCCCGGTCATCCCTTGACCGGCGCAGCTCCGCAATCCTTCCTGCCGACCGTAGGCTCGTTAGCGGACATGCTGTTCGAGAGCGGTTTCAGCAAAGTGCAATTGCTCAACAAGGAGCTAACGACCAACAACAACGGTCCCTGTATTCTGCTGCAAGTGGAGCGTTAGCTATTCCGTCGCCGCCAGATACTCCCAGCGTTGCAGCGCAATCGGGACGTTGCCATTCTTCCAGACAAAATCGTGGAAGGCCCGCAGGTTAAATGTCTCGCCTTGTTGAAGACGCGCTTCCGCGAGGAACTTCATGATCTGGAGTTTGCCGATTTGATATGAGATGGCCTGACCGGGCGCGGTGGAAAAGGCGATCGTTTCCTGCCGTGCAGTGGCGGCATCCATCGGCACCTTTTCTTCCAGATACTTCGCTGCCTGGGCTAACGAGAACTGGCCAAGAGCAAGCTTAACGTCAACTTCGACCCGGAGCGCGCGCAAACGCATGAAGTTATAGATGATCTCGCGCGTGTGCGGGCTGTC
>QHBL01000268.1 GCA_003244125.1 Chthoniobacterales bacterium | reverse complement strand
AATTTCGTTAGCTGAGAGAAGCCGGGAAGCATTGAGCACGAAATAGGTTGGTAATTTTTCTTCACCCATTTCGGCCAGATGCGAAGTGTTCGAGCTGTTGTAGCCGCCGACGACGAGGAGCAGGTTTAGGGGAACGTTCAGTAGCTCGCGCAATGCGTCCTGGCGTTCCTGAGTGGCGCCGCAAATCGTGTCGAAGAAACGGAAGTTCCTCACCGCTTCTTCCGCTCCATCGCGGTCCGCAATCGCCTGCCGAATGCGCCGCTGCACTTCCTCCGTCTCGCCGCGCAACATCGTAGTCTGGTTGGCCACGCCGATGGTGCGAAGATGCACGTCGGGATCGAACCCTTGCGAGTAAGCGCCGCGAAATCGCTCCAGAAACTGCTGCTTGTCGCCGCCCCGTCGGATGTAATCGCAAACATAATCGGTGTCAGCGAGGGTCAGCACGACCAGATAATGTCCGGTGCCGTTGCCGAGCGCGCGCGAGCTGGTCGCCTTTGTCTCTTCGTGCTCAGCTTTGCCATGGATAATGGAGGTCGCGCTTTCGCTGGCATATTTGCGGACGCGTTTCCACACGCTCATGACGTCGCCGCAGGTCGTGTCCACGATCTGGCAACCGCGATTTTTGATTTGCTCCAAAATCGCCAGCTCGGTTCCGAAGGCGGGAAGAATAACTACGTCGTCTGGCTGAAGTTCCGAGATATCGGCCTGCTTGTTTCGTCCAGTTAGGTTCTTGATTCCTAACGACGAAATCTGCTCATTTACTTCCGGGTTATGGATAATCTCGCCCACGATGAAGAGCCGGCGATCGCCAAACACTTTGCGCGCGGCGTAGGCCAGATCGATCGCGCGCTCGACCCCGTAGCAAAAGCCGAACTGCTTGGCCAGCCGCACCGTCACGTCGCCCACTGAGATCAATCCGCCGTTGCGCCGCACCTTGTCGACTATGTCGCTGCGATAATGCGCCTCGACCTGCTCCTGCACCGCCGCCATGACGTCGGGACGGCGCAGGTTCACTTTTTCGCGCGCTGTCGTGCCGCTGGAGATGAGGTTCGTGCTCACAATGGACCGGCTTTGGCCGCGAAGCCTACTCTAGCAGAGGTCCACTCGGCTTCTGGAACGCGGCCGAAGTGATCATGAGATGCGGGTCCGGGTCCGGTGCTTTAGAATCATCGATCCGTTGCACCTTCGAACCGAGGGTCGCATCTTCCGGTTGCGTGCTGGCGATGTTCACCGGCGTGCCATTTCGCACCAGGGCGAAAAACTTCGGCGCAGCTTCACCGTGCAAACGGACACAGCCGTGCGTCCGCGGATAAGGATGAACGAAGCCTTGATGGAAGCCGTAGGCCGGCGCGAACTCGCACCAATAGCCCATGGGATAACCGACGTAACGGCCGGGTCCACCTTGTCCTTCTGAAGGCACGACGTTGTTACCAATGACACGGAAGCCATAAGAGCCGGAGCGTTTGTTTTCTTCCTTGCGATAAATGGTGAAGTTACCTTTCGGCGTCGGCTTCGCCGGAATACCAACACTGCACGCAACCGCCATGAGGCACCGATCGCCTTCCATGACATAGACATTCTGTTTCGAGAGCGAAACCTTTACCCGCACCTTCGAAGGATCGTTCGGCTTGTAAGCGGTGACATGATAAGGACCGCCACTCACCGGCGCCGTCTGGCAACTGGTGAGAAGCGCGGCCCCAGCGAGCGCCATCGGAAAAACAAAACGTATAAACTTCATCGCGCGTAACTAACCGAGATTACGCATTTTTTCAACTGGGGCCGCCTTTCATCCTTCACCCTTCCGCCTTCATCCTTCGCATCTGGCGCGAGATTTGCGTAACAAAGCCACTGTGTTAAACTCGCGCCGAGGTAATTGGTTGAGCTGGCATCACAACCTACCCGGTAGCATTCGCTCGCGCTGACTTCCGCATGAACTTCCTCGCGCCTCTTTTCAGCGACGACCGTTTCATGCCCCATGGCCATTGTTATCTCTGGGATCCCGGTCTCATCCGCCTTCATCTCATCTCCGATTTCCTCATCGCGGCCGCCTATTTCACCATCCCGTTCACGCTCGTCCACTTCGTGCGCAAGCGGCGGGACCTTCCCTTTAACTGGATGTTTGTCTGCTTCGGCGTCTTCATTGTCGCGTGCGGCCTCACTCACGTGATGGAAGTGGTTACCCTGTGGAAGCCGTATTACTGGCTCGCTGGAACCATCAAAGCAATTACCGCCCTCGCATCTGTGCCGACCGCGATCCTGCTCGTGCGCCTGATTCCCGCGGCCCTGAGTATTCCTGGTCCGGCCGTGCTGCGCGCAGCTAACGAGGCGTTGATCGAGCAGACGAAGGTGCTCAACCTCATCGTTACTAATATGGGTGACGGCTTGTTGGTGGTCGATCGCGACGGCAATTCACTTCTCTCCAATCCTGCTACCCGCCGCATGCTCGGCTTGAATGAGAGCGAGGATGTCCCGCAAAATTGCGCAGCCGATTGCGGGTTCTTTCGGCCAGACAAAACCACGCCGATTCCCGCGAATGAATCTCCCACTGCGCGCGCCGTCGCCGGCGAAACGGTGGATGGCGAAATCATTTTCATTTGCCGCGGCAGCAACAGCACAGGCGCGTGGGCTGACGTTACCGCGCGGCCATTGCGCGATGAGCACGGCACCATCCACGGAGCGGTCGCGGTTTTCCGCGATATCAGCGGCCATAAACGCGCCGAGGAACAACAGCAGAAGCTTCAGCGTGAACGCGCCGCTCGCGCCGAGGC
>QHBL01000369.1 GCA_003244125.1 Chthoniobacterales bacterium | reverse complement strand
TGCCGCCGGAGACGCCGGCAGCTACAACGGGGACAGCGGTAGCTAAGACGGCGTTCGGTGAGACCGCGGCGGAAAGGAAGAAACGATGGTTCTCGCAATTGACGCCGGAAATTTTCTGGCTGCTGGCGTCGGGTGTCGGGGGATTGATCGTGATGTCGTGCATTCCATCGAAGCGCGTCGACCGCATTTTTCCGGTCGTGCCGCCGCTCTGTTTGGCAGTGGGGGTAATGAGCGGCTTGGCAGTCGCGAACAGCGACCGACTGGCGCGTTGGTTTGCCATTACCCTCGCCGGCGCCGTTGTCCTTAGCTCGAGCTACACTGTTGCTCGCATCGTTAGCGGCTACCGCTGCGATCGAGGTGCCCTGGTCAAATGCGCGCGCGATCTGCAAACGCGGGCTCGGCAGAACGGCCGGCGTTTCGCCCTTCTCCGGGATGACAACGAAGCGCTGGTTGTTTATTTGCAGCTGCCCGGCTTCCTTCGGCAGGGCGAAGCAGTTGAGGCTTGGAACTCCGGGAAACTTGAGGCGCTCATCGGGTCCGAAGAGCGCATGCGCGCGCTCCTTCCACAACTGGCGCAGAACGGCGAACTTCGGCATGAGCCGCTCTGCCCGAATGCACCGCGCGATGAACACTATCTCGTGATCAGCCGCGCCGCACCGCCTTGACGGAACCACCCGCGCATTACCCTGCGATTCTCAATTGAGATGAAGAGCAGCGTCTGTGTGATTGCGCTGATTCTTGGCGCCACCGCGGCTTTCGCGGGCATGTCGGATGTGGACATTCAGGTCGCGCCGAAAATGGTCGATGCGAGTCAGCCGCAGAATGCCGGCCATCGCGGCACTTCGGAGGAGCACTGGCAATACATTGTGATGATCGAGAACAAAAGATTCCAGCCGCTGCTGGGTCTGGAAGTGCGTTACATGACGTTCTACACAGAAGCGGCGCTCGGTTCAAAAGATGCGCCGGAGCAACAGCACCAGAACGGCAGTTTCGCCGTGGACCTTCTCCAGCCGCACGAGAAAAAAGCGTTCACGACGAGTCCTGTCGAATTGAAGAAATCGCATCTCGTCGGCCGGCGGCATTACGTGAATGGCGGGAGGATCAAAGCGGAAGACGCGCTCGTCGGCGTCTGGGTGCGCGTGTATCAGGGCGGCCAGATCATCGGCGAATACGCGAATCCTTCGACGCTAACGCGGGAGCAATGGCAATGACGTTCAACTCTGGCCTTGCATCAGCGTGCACGGCTTTGTTGTTTATGCCCGCGCAACTCTTCGCCGCGACAGCGGAGGTGGACATTCGCGCCTCGGGAAAACGAGTAGATGCGTCCGCGCCATAGAACGAAGCGGACAACACGCGCACCGTCTCGAAAGAACATTGGAACTACGAAGTCGCGGCCGAGAACAAGTCGTTCAAGCCATTGGCTGCGCTCGAAGTCCGCTACATGATTTTTTACAAAACGGAGCAGCTCGGTTCTAAAGCACCCGCGCAACAGCGACATCAAAGCGGCACTTTTTTCCATCGACGCGCTCACGCCGCATCAGAAGAAATCGTTCATCACCAACAGTGTCGAATTGAACAAGTCACACCTCACCGGGCACTGGTATTTCTCAGGCGGCGAGCGCATCAAGGCCGAGGACACCCTCGCGGGCGTGTGGGTGTATCAAGGCGGGCAAATCATCGGCGAGTACGCCAACCCATCGTTGCTCATGAAAGAGCAATGGCAGTGATGACAGTCGCCGCCGCCGTCGGCATGCGCGCGCGGCGGGAGCGCGAAGGTCGCAGGCGTTTCCGTAAAGAGTCGTGCGTTTTCGCCGCATCGGTTCTAACCTGCGCGGGTGAGTTTCCCAAACCGCGAGCTGGAAACGCTGTGGGCGCCGTGGCGTTTCGAATATTTCGAGAAACCGAAGTCGCGTGATTTCCTGAGCGAAGCCGCTCGCGCCAGCGACGACTCTGCCTATCTGGTGCTGGCGCGGCGCAAGAATTCGTTCCTGATCATGAACCGCTATCCCTACACGGTGGGACATCTCATGTCCGTTCCGTACCGAAAAGTCGGCGAGCTCGGTGATTTGGGTGAGAATGAAATCGCGGAGCTGTTTGCGCTCGTCGTCCTCGGCCAGAATCTTTTGCGCAAAGTGATGAAGCCGGAAGGATTCAATATCGGAATCAATCTCGGTGAATGTGCCGGCGCTGGCGTGCCCGACCATCTGCACATTCACATCGTGCCGCGCTGGAGCGGCGATACCAATTTCATGCCGATGCTTTCCGGCACGCGCGTATTGTCGCAGGGCCTGGCGGACCTTTACGGCAGGCTGCGCACGGCGCAAAGTGAAAGCTAACGAGCCATGACCGGCTACATCGAACCGCCGCCGCCACCGCAGCCGCGAGGAATGGGTTGTTTCGGCAAAGGCTGCCTCATTCTTTCGCTGCTCATCCTCTTTCTGCTCATCATGGGCGCGGTCGGAATTTACTCTGCTTTCAGGACGCATTCCGCGGTCGTGCACGGCGTGGTTTGGGCGCAACAGAATCATCTGCTCGCGACCGAGCCTTCGCCGGTGCCGCAGTTTGAGACGACACCGGAGCACATCAAAGTTTCAGAGAGGAAGTGGCACGATTTCGAAAGCGCCTCGCGCAACGACGAATCAGCGCACGTCGAGCTGACGGCCGATGATCTCAACAATCTCATCGCGCAGAATCGCCACATCCGCGGGAAGGTTTTCACCTCGATCGAGAGCAATCGGCTGCACGTACAAACGAGCGTGCCGATCGGCGAGCTGATTGGCCGCAACGGCTATTATCTAAATGGCGACATCGTCGTGCAGACGGACGGCCCACGCTCCCTCGATAACGCGCCGTTGAACAGCGTCACCATCAACGGTCAACCGTTGCCGCGCGATCTGCCCGGCTGGAAATTCAAGTCGCGGCCGGTAAGCGATTACTTCGCGGAATTCCGCGGCGACGTGGACGCAAACACCTTCGAGATTCGCGACGGCAAAATTATTCTCGATAAGGGTCGACGCTGAATCACGGCTGCATGATTTCGCGCGCGAAAACGTTGAGCTGACCGTCTTCCTGTTTGCGCACTTCGGTGATTTCCAGCGGGCGAATCTCATCCCGCGTGACGGTGGAACATGGCGCCGGCGGAACGTAGCCGGCCGGGTATTCCACGATGATGCGCGCCGAATTTCCGCCGGCCAGCCGCATCACCGAGTCGGGCACACGCGAGCGCGGACGCAACACCGCTTTGTTCGCATCGGCGAAATTCACCACGAATTGCCCCTTCAGATAAATGCGTTCGCCGGCAAGTCCGCGATCGGCGACATCGGCAAGATCGGCCGGCGCGATAAGACGGCCCAGCGGCATACGCCCGGCCGGATAAGTTTTCCAAGTGCCGCCGCCTGCGGTCGAAGCGAGCGTTCCATCAGCCGGCGCTGCCTGCGCGACAGGCGCGGAGATTGACGTGGGAGAGACGACAGGCAATGCCTTCGCGATCTGCACCGGCGTCGCCGTCGGAGTGGGAGCAGCGCCTTTCTTTCCGGTCTTCGTCGCCGCGATTCTCCCTTTCTCCACCTTCGCCAGCGATGGCGGAGGCGGTGCTGGCTTCGGCGTCTCCAGCGCGACTGCCTGCTCGACCCGCACGAGCTGATTTTCGGCCGGCGGCGGAGTTCCGCTCGGAGCAAATCCCGGCACTCCAAGAGCCGCGCCAGATGGTGCTTCGCGCAGGCGCAATTCCGCAAAACGTTTTTCCGCTTCGCGCAATTGTTCGGGCTTAAAAAGCGGCCAGCCGGCGGCGAGATTCAGATCGAGCGGCGGCTCGAGCGAGAAGGTACCGCTGCCGCGCGTAACGGTGTAGGTGCCGTAAAGCAACGGCATCGCGGTGATCAGGACACGGCCGTCAGAAGTGCGGTCGGCATGGACCACAGCCGAGATGTCGTGCGTGCGCTCGAGCTTGATCTCGAGACCGGGCATCAGCGTTTGCCGCATTAACGGCAGGTCGCGCGCGTCCGCCGGGTAAACATGTTCCATGAGCAACTCGCCCTCATCGACCGCGGCCGCCAGCACCACCATGCCGGAAGTGAAAATGTCCGCGCCGCCGAGCTCATGCACATCGATGATGCGGAAACGGCCGACCACATACGGCACCAGCCCGCGCACTTGTTGGAAATTGCGAATGTAATTCCGCACCAGATCGGTATTGATCTTGGCCAACTCTGCCGCGCCCACGGTGGCGTAGCGGTTGTGCAGTTGATGCGGGGTGAGGAACTCGCCCGCCGGCGCCGCCGTCAGCTCGAACCGGCGCGGCGGATCGATGCGATGCAATTTCTTCAGCACCCGATAACTATCCGGCCGCTCCGGTTGTCAGAATATGTAAAAGCTGCCGAGCCACGCCGCGAGTGCGAAGGCCGCGAGCAAAAGCATCGCCAGCGTCCAGGCAAACCAGTTGGTGTGGCTGGGCGGCCCGTAGCGCGAATCGTAGCGGTTCCGCTGCTGCGCCATCAGCTCGCGAGGTGGCACAGGTCAGGCCGGACGCGCCGGTTCGAACGAGGAGCCACAGCCGCAGGTGCGCGCCGCATTCGGATTGACGATCTGGAAACCGGAGCCGGTGAGCGCGTCATGATAATCAAGTGTGGCGCCGCGCAACAGCGCCGCGCTCTCGACATCGACAAAAAAGCGCGCGCCATCCCGCTGCACGATCGTGTCGCCGGGTTGCGGCTCGCTCACCGTCATTTCGTATTGCAAACCCGAGCAACCGCCTTTGGCAATAGCGATGCGCAAGCCTTTGTCGGCCGCGGCGCCCACGAGAGCGCGTAATTGTCGCACAGCATTCTCCGTCACCTCGATCATCGCAGCGAAAACGTACGGCACACTCTGCCATAGGCAAGCGCGCGCCGTGCCACGATAGAACCGCATCCGTTATGCGCGAGTGCATCCGACAACGAACCTGCCATTGGCAGCCGATTCACTCGCCTTACAATAGCGTTGATGAGTCGCATCAAACTTCTGCCCGAGACGCTGGCCAGCCAGGTCGCAGCGGGTGAAGTGGTCGAACGGCCCGCGTCCGTTCTGAAAGAGCTTGTCGAGAACAGCATCGACGCCGGCGCGCGCCGCATCGAAGTGCGCACCCAACGCGGCGGCATTTCCCTCATCCGCGTCATCGATGACGGCTGCGGCATGGATCGCGATGACGCCCTGCTCTCGCTCGAGCGGCACGCCACAAGCAAGATCGCTTCGGTCGACGATCTCGCCGCCATCCAAACGCTCGGCTTTCGCGGGGAAGCATTGCCCAGCATCGCCAGCGTCTCCCGTTTCCGCCTAACGACTCGCGAGCACGACGCCGTCGCCGGCACCGAGATCATGGTCAATGGCGGACGCATCGACACTGTCCGCGACGGCGGGGAAGCGCCCGGCACCCAGATCGAAGTGCGCTCCTTGTTCTTCAACATGCCCGCGCGCCGAAAATTTCTCCGCTCTGAAACAACCGAAGCTCGCAACATCGAGCACCACTTTTTTCTTCAGGCGCTTGCTCACCCTGAGGTCGCCTTCACCCTCGTGCGCGATGAACGCCCGGCGCTCCAGTTATCAGCCACCACGGCCCTGCGCGAACGCATCCGCGATCTTTACGG
>QHBL01000102.1 GCA_003244125.1 Chthoniobacterales bacterium | reverse complement strand
AGCAGGAAATTTTGCGCGGCGTCAATCTCGATGTCGCAGCCGGTGAAACGCTCGTTATCATCGGCCGGAGCGGCGGGGGAAAATCCGTGCTGCTGAAAAATCTCATCGGATTGATGCAGCCCGATACCGGCCAGATCTATGTCGCGGGCAAAAACATCATCGGCATGAGCGAACGTCAGCTCGGAGGCATTCGCCAAAAAGTCGGCATTCTTTTTCAAAGCGGCGCCTTATTTGACTCCATGAACGTGGAGGACAACATCGCGTTCCCATTGCACGAAGCGGGAATGCGCGACCGGGCGGCGATCCGCGCGCGCGTCAATGACGTGCTCGACGTGGTCGAGCTCGAGGGACAAAACACGAAAATGCCCGAGAACCTCAGCGGCGGAATGCGCAAGCGGGTGGGTCTGGCGCGCGCGATTATCCGGCAGCCATCGTGTGTGCTTTATGACGAACCGACCTCGGGCCTCGATCCAGTCGTTTCCGATTCAATCAATCGGCTCATCCGACGGTTGCAGCAGCGTTTTGGCATGACCAGCGTCGTCGTCACCCACGATATGAAAAGCGCCGCGCACGTGGGCGATCACATCGCGTATTTGCACGAAGGACGCGTTTACTTTTACGGGACGCCGGCCGAGCTGGAGCGATGCCAGGATCCAGTCATCCAGGATTTTTTGCTCGGGCGCTCGAGCTAGGAGCACAGGCGAGGACGCGTGTGCGCCGTGGACACCTTGACTTTCCTTGCCACGAAATCGACATGACGGTTCCAGGGTTGCCATGAATCGCGATAGCGCTCTCGAATTCAAAGTCGGCGTCTTCGTCGCCATCGGGCTGGCCATGATTTGCGGGTTCGTGGTCGAGTTCGGCCGGCTCGGCGAAGGATTCAAAACCTACTACGATCTGACGGTGCGGTTCAAAGACGCCAGCGGTTTGCTTAAAGGCTCCGATGTTCTTTTCAGCGGCGCGAAGATCGGGAAAGTTGCGGGCGTGCCGCGGCTCATGCGCGAAAGCGGCGGCGTCGCGGTACCGCTGCGGATTTATGATTACGTCAAAATTCCGAAGGAGAGCAAATTCACCGTCGGTAGCTCAGGATTACTCGGCGACCGCTTCGTCAACGTGACCATGCCGACCGGGCCGGTGAAGGAATTCCTGCCCAAAAACGCGACAGTGGAAGGCGCGCGAGAGACTGGCATCGACGATATCACGCGCGAGGGCAATCTGCTCATCGGCGATTTGCGCAACACCGTGCAAAACATCAACGGCACTTTTACCCGGCTCAACACCGAGGCGCTTTCGCCCGAAACGCTGACTAATCTTCGCACCAGCATCGAGCACCTGAACGAAACCACCACCGCGCTCTCCGAATCTTCGAAGAAGCTCGACGGCGTCATCGGCGAGGCGGACGCGACGATGGCCTCCGCGAAAAAGGACGCCGATGATTTGCAGGGAACGATCGCGGAGGCGCGCAAGACATTCTCCTCCGCCACGCAGCTCGTGCGCGAAGCGAGCGGCGGTAAGGGTCTGCTCGGCACACTGGTGAACGATTCCACCCTGGCCGCCGATCTGCGGGCACTCATTTCTAATCTGCGCGCACACGGTGTGCTCTTCTATCGGGATACCGCGGCTCGGAGCCAACCCGCTCCGACGCCGGCGCGTCGCAGATGACACCACTTTTGATTGTCGAACTGGAGGGACCACCTGCGTGTCGTCCCGAGCTAACGACGGTGCGCTACCGATGACGCCGCTCTTCACCGTCAATCTGCTGCGCGTCCTTTTCGTGACGTTTTGCGGCGCCATCGGTTCGCTGATTTCCTCCGAGGCGCAGAGGCAAACGATTCCAGGATTGCTCATCGGCGTCGTCATCGGACTCGTCGTGGTGCTGATCGATCGCCTGCTCAAAGGCATCTCGCTTCGTGCTTTTTCCTCGGCCACCTTCGGTCTGCTGCTGGGCTTGATATTCGCGACGCTGCTTAACGCGTCGGACGTCCTGCGTTTTCAGTCCGACACCGTGCAATGGGCGGTGCGCCTCATCGTTTACACCGTCTTCGGCTATCTAGGCATGATGCTCGCGATGCGCAGTAATCGCGATGAGTTCTCGCTCATCATTCCCTACGTGCGTTTCGCGCGCGAGACGCTCGAGCACGAGCCGCTCCTCATCGATACCAGCATCATCATCGACGGCCGCATCACCGAGCTTTGCGCGACCGGCTTCCTCAGTCGCGCGCTGGTCGTGCCGCGTTTTGTTTTAAGTGAATTACAAGCGCTGGCTGATTCGCGCGAGCTGATGAAACGCGAACGCGGCAAGCGCGGCCTGGAGATTCTCGATCAACTCCAGCATTCACGTGAGATCGATCTGAGCATCCACGAGAGTGAATCCGACCACGGATCCGTCGATGAACGACTGGTGCGCACCGCGAAAATCCTCCAGGCGCGCCTGCTCACGAACGATGCCGCGCTCGCCCAGGTGGCGCGCCTGCAACAGGTGGCCGCGCTCAATCTCAACGAACTCACGCGCGCGTTGCGCCCGGCGCTCGCCGCGGGCGATGAGATGGAATTGCAGCTCGTGAAAGAAGGCCGCGACCCGCACCAGGCCGTGGGTTACATGGCCGACGGCACCATGATCGTGGTCAACCACGCCCGCGGCCACATCGGCGAGACCGCACGCATCGTAGTCTCGAGCGCGCTGCAAACCAGCGGCGGCCGGCTCATTTTCGCGGAACTGAAGAACGGCGCGGAAGTCGCGCGCTAGTCCCCGCTAGACTTGGGGCGGCTCCTCGCCCCGCTCACGGAAATGGTCCTGGAGAAAAAGCAGGTCATCCACATCCTTGGCACGACGCGTTGGCTTTTTCGTGCGCCATAGCAGTCGCGGCGAGGCGAAGGGAATTGTCACGCCTTGCACTTCTCGCGTGATGATTTCACCGGCGGCTTCTTCGTAGGCGATTCCGCATGCCGATTTCATCAGATCGACCATGATCTCATCGCCGACGCGAACGACCCCATATTGAGAAACTTCGCCCGGCTTTAATTCCAGCACTGCTTTATCCGGCAATATCTCCAGCGCCTTATAGACCAGAGCTTCGTTCTCGAGTGAGGTATCGATCAGGAGATCGACGTCAGCTGTCGTTCGAGCGAATCCGGCCGCGATGATAGCAAAGCCGCCGATCACGATATAACGCGCACCGCGCTTGTTGAGCTCGCGGCAAAGCGCCACCACATCGTCCTCTTCGGGCGGCCGCGTTGTTAGTTCTTCGGGCGGCGGCGACTCATCCATTTCCGCAGCCATGCGTCAGCGTCATCATGTGTGGCGAAACGAAAGATTCCTTTGGGAAAACCAAGTAGATGGCTCTGAAGCCGATTCATCGTTTTCTGCAACTTCATCGCTGCAACGAAAGCATCTGCTGGCCGCTGCCGTCCGACGGTTTTGCCGATCTGTTCTTCAGAGTTAACGCCGACGCGCATTACGCTGCAAACTCTACGCGCAAAGAATTGCACAACCAAGTCGACAATGTGCTCGCGCAATGAGAAGACGTGGGAACATTCCTCGATGAGCAAACCGTCCGCGCCAGCTGTCTTTGCGGCAGCGTGCAATTTGAAGTCGAGCCGCCGCTTTTGCGCGCGAACCATTGTCATTGCGAACGTTGCCGGAAACACTCCGGCACCGCCGTCTGTACGCAGGTGCGCGTGCCACGCGAGCAGTTCCGTTTGCGGCAAGGCGAAAAGCTGATTCGCGTTTACGGCAAAGGCCAGGGCGCGGTTAAAGCATTCTGCGTTAACTGCGGTTCAAGCTTGTTCGGCGGGGATTGGCCCGACGGGCGGGAAGTTTCCATCCGTCTGGGATCCTTTGATGACGACCCCGGCATTCGCCCGCAATTCCACACCTTCGTGGACGGTCGCGCGCCGTGGGATGAGATTACCGATAACCTGCCGCAATATCCCGGAGCACTCGGCGAAGAGCGGCGCTAACTGAGCCCGACTGCTGCGCGAACACGCTGCATCACTGGCGTCGCGATCTCGTTAGCTCTGCCAGCCCCCTTCTGCAGAACAGCATCGATGTAAGGTTTATCGGCCAATATTTCCTCGCGGCGCGCTCGCATGGGCGCGCAAAATTCCCAAAGCTTTCCGAAGAGCTGCTTTTTAAACTCGCCGTAGCCGGTGCCGCCGGCGCGGAATCGCTGGCGCATTTGTTCCACTTCCTCCGGTGAAGCGAAAAGAGAATAGAGCTGCACAATGGTGGAACGGTCCGGATCCTTCGACGCTTCCACCGGCGTGGAGTCGGTCACGATGCTCATGACGCGCTTCCGCGTTTCCTTTTCGTCGCCGAAAATGTCGATGGTGTTGCCGTAGCTCTTGCTCATCTTCTGCCCATCGATCCCCGGCACCACTTCGGTGCGCGCGTGAATGCGCGCCTCGGGTAGTTTCAAAATCGGCCTGTCCGGCTCGGACCCATACGTTTCGTTCATGCGCGTAGCCAGATCGCGCGTGATCTCGATGTGCTGCTTTTGATCTTTGCCCACAGGAACAACATCGCTGTCATAAATGAGAATGTCGGCCGCCATGAGCACGGGATAGTTGAACAGTCCGGCCGAGGCTGACGCGCCGCGCGCGATCTTATCCTTATAAGAATGCGCCAATTCCAGCCGCGATACAGGCGTAACGGTGGAAAGAATCCACTCCAGCTCCGTTACCTGGGGCACATCGCTTTGGCGAAACAGCCCCGCCTTATCCGGGTCCAATCCACAGGCGAGAAAATCGAGCGCGACGCGCCGGCTGTTTTCACGCAACGCTTTGGGATCGCGCAAGCTGGTGAGCGCATGATAATCGGCGATGAAATAGAGCGCCTCGCCTTCATCCTGAAGTGCAATGGCGGGCCGCATCATGCCGAAGTAATTGCCGATGTGGAGAACGCCGCTGGGTTGAATGCCGGAAAGAATGCGCATGACTGAAGAGCTTCACTTTGGGCGAACCTCCTGTCATGTCGAGCGAAGTCGAGACATCTCTAAT
>QHBL01000319.1 GCA_003244125.1 Chthoniobacterales bacterium | reverse complement strand
GATCCTCCGGCGCTGCCCGGCCCGACGCGCAGGTCGTACAATTCGAGTTCGACGAGGTTCTGCGGTTGATGGAACCCGAGCGGGCGCAACACCACTGCGTTAACGACGGAGAAGACAGCGGTGTTGGCGCCGATGCCTAGTGCGAAGGTAATGATGACGATGGTGGTGAAGAGCGGCTGCTTGATGAGCGCGCGAAGGGCGAGGCGGAGATTTTGCATGGGATTTATTCGGTGCGTAAAGCAACGATGGGATCGACCTGAGTTGCGCGACGGGCGGGCAGCCAGCAGGCGAGGAAGGCGATGAAAGCGAGGCCGAGCGCGACGCTGACGAAGGTGGCGGCATCGTTGGGGCTGACGCCGAAAAGCATGCTCGAAATAAACCTCGTTAGCCCGAGCGAACCGATCATTCCAGCCGCGACGCCGAAGCCGACGAAGAGCATTCCCTGATTGATGACGAGGTGAAAAACGTCGCTTCGCTGCGCGCCCAGAGCGACACGGATGCCGATCTCGCGCGTGCGTTGCGCGACTGAATACGACATGACGCCGTAGAGGCCGATGGCCGCGAGCATCACGGCCAGACTGGCGAAGATTGCCAGGAGCAGCATGGCGAATTTCCGCCGTGCCACCGACGCGCCGATCATGTCGTGCATGGTGCGGACGTTGGCCAGCGGCACGTTATTATCGACGCTCCAAACGGCGTTTTGCGCCGTGGGAATCAGCGTGCGTGGATCAGCGGTCGCGCTTCGCAGAACGAAAAACATCGAAGGCCACTGTGCCTGACCAAGTGGCTGGTAAACTTCGGTCCGCGGCGCCCCTTCCAAAGAGGTGTGTCGAATGTTGCCGACGACGCCGACGATTTGCAGTTTCTCGTTTTTCGGTCCGAAGTTCTCGATGAACTTCCCGATGATGGCGACACTGGGTGAACTCGCGGAGTCTCGCTCGGAAAACTGCCGGCCTTTCAGAAGCGGGATGCCCATTGTCCGGAAATAATCCGGCGTCACGACGCGGGTATCGCCATCGTGTTTGTTATCGCTGCCCGGGAGATTGAAATCGCGCGTGCTATTTCCGCCGCTGAATGGCAGCCGGCTGACGGCACTCACCGAAGCGACGCCAGGCAAGACCCGCAGTCGCTCCACTAGTTGCTGATAAAACCTAGTCGCGCGCCAAGGATCGGCGGCGGATGAATAGCCGATATTGAAGACGAGGAGGCGATCGGCATTGAAACCCGGATCAACGCTGGTCAAACGCGCGAAGCTTTTCAGCATCAGGCCCGCGCCAATGAGCAGAATGAGCGAGATCGCCACTTCGGCCGCGATCAATGCTCCGCGTCCGCGCGCGCGTGTGTTGCCGCGTTCCGCCGTTCGCAGCGCCGTGCCAAGCTGAGGATGCGTGGCGTAAAGCGCGGGAACAATGCCGAACAAGACGCCGGTCAGGAGCGAACTAACGAGGACAAAACTGAGCACGGCGCGATTGAGCCCGATGATATCGAATCCGCGCAGAGCCGCGGGAGTAAGCGCGACCAGAGCCGGGACCGCCCAGGTCGAGAGGACAATTCCCAGGGCGCCGGCGAGAAGCGCGAGCAAGACACTTTCGGTCAGTAATTGTCTAACGAGACGTGAGCGGCTGGCGCCGAGTGCGGCGCGGATGGAAATCTCGGTGACGCGCGTGCTGGCCCGGGCCAGAAGAAGATTCGCCACGTTGGCGCAGGCGATGAGCAGGACAAAAGCGACCGCGCTCCCCAGCATGACAAGCGCCGGGCGAATATCACTCACCATTTCCTCCTGCATCGGACGCAAGCGGATGCCGCTATCCATATTGGCGGCGGGATATTGCTTCTCCAACCGCCGCGCGATGACGTCCATGTCGGCATTCGCCTGTTTCAAATCAAACGCGCCCAGACGCTCAGATAATTGTTATCACGCTGGGGCCGCGGATCTTCGTTTGGCCGGACGGGATTGAATGGGACCTGCCACGGCGAAGGCACCCAGAGCTCGCCGTAATTGTCAGGGCCAAAACGTTGCGGCATGATGCCGACGACGGTGTAAGGCTCGCCATCGAGCATGATGTTGCGGCCGACGATGGATGGGTCGGCGGTATATCGGCGTTGCCACAGCGCGTAGCTCAACACCGCGACGTGCGCACTTCCCGGCGTTTCATCAGCGCGGGTCAGCGCGCGACCGAGCAGTGGCGGAATACCGAAGAGCGGGAAAAAACTCGCCGTCGTCATGCTTGACCGAATGCGCTCGGGCCGATCGCCGCCGGTGAGGTTGGCCTGCCAGCCGCGGGCGGCCGCCATTTCCGAGAAGACGTGGTTCAGCGCGACCCAATCAAGATAGTTCGCCGGCGAGGCGTCCGCTTTCCAGGCTCCGGTGCTGCACTCGCTTTGCGTGACTTCCAAAATCTGTTCGGGCTGCGGATAGGGCAGCGGCCGCAACAATACCTGATCGACGATGCTGAAAATCGCGGTCGAGCTGGCGATGCCAAATGCGAGGGCAACGACCGCGACGAGGGTGAATCCAGGATTCTTGCGCAGCATGCGCGCGCCGAAGCGGACATCCTGGGCGAGCTTGCTCATCGCTTCATTCCGCGCGCAACGCCACGATGGGATCGACGCGCGTCGCCCGACGCGCAGGGACGCAGCAGGCAATGAGAGCGACGAGCGCGAGTGCGAAGAGCGCGAAACTCAAGGCCGGTGCATCGAATTGTCCGACGCCATAGAGCACACTTTGCAAACCGCGCCCCGCGCCGAGCGCCGCGATTAATCCGATGATCAATCCGACAGAGACAAGGAGCATTCCCTGGCTGAGCACGAGCCGGAAGACGTCGCCACGTTGCGCGCCGAGCGCGAGACGGATGCCGAGCTCGCGGGTGCGTTGAGTCACGCTTAACGCCATCACCCCATACAAACCGATGCTCGCGAGCAGGAGCGCGAGCGCAGCGAAGGTGGCCAGCAGCGACATGGTGAGACGTCGCGTCGAGAGACTCGCAGCGATGTTCTCCTCCATCGTCGAAACCGCGCCGATCGGTTGGGCGGCATCGATCGACTGCACTTCGCGCCGGATGAGCGGCACGAGCTTTTTCGGATCGCCCTTGGTCACCCGCAACATGAGCGAGTTGCTCGCGGCTGGGTTTTGCTCGGAAGAAAAATACATGTGCACGAAGCCGAGCTTCTCCACGTTATCTTCGCCGGGCGCTTCGTTGCGCGTCCGCGGCACGACGCCAATGATGGTGAGCGGCGGATACTTCGAAGCCACCTGCGGATTATCCGAATCTTCGCGCTGGTTGTCGTCGATGTGCAACCCAATCGGATCGCGACCGGGGAAATATTTCTGCGCAAAAGTTTCGTCGATGATGACCGAGCGGGAGCGATTTTTATCCGGCACATCTTCGGGGCCAAAGGCGCGGCCGCGGAGGAGCGGCATCTTCATCAGCCTGAAGTAATCGTCGGAAACGATGTTGATCTCGGCCGATGGCTCCTTGCCGGGTTCCGGGAGTGGTGTGCCGGTAATATGGAAGTAGCTGTCCCATTCGGTGTCATCGAACGGGATATTCGCGCCGATCGCTGCCGCTTCGACGCCGGGTAATCGCTTCACCCGCTCGAGCACCTGGTCGAAGAACGGGCGAATCTTATCGTCGTCCCAAACGCGATTGCCTTTTTCGTTGATGCGCTCGTGACCGGTTTTCGAAAGCTCTATCGTCGCGAGCAGAATGTTGTGCGGGTTGAAATTGAGCGGCGCGTTCTGCGCACGCCAGAAGCTTTTCAGCGTCAACCCCGCGCTCGCGAGCAAGACGACGGCGAGCGCCACCTGGATGACGACCAAAGCGGAGCGGGCACGCTGCCGCGCTGCGCCGCCGCTGCCACCGCGCGTTCCCGATTCATGCAACGCGCCGGAGAGCGCTTCCGTGTTCGAGATTCTCCAAGCCGGCCAGACGCCGGAGAGAATCCCGGCCGCGAGCGCGATGGTGCCGGTGAAGAGAAGCGCGGTCAGATCGATCCGCGTCTCCTGGAAGCGCGGAATGTCTCGCGGCGCGAGGCTGATGATCGCGTCCAGACTCCAGATGGCGAGAATCACACCGGCGGCAGCGCCGAAGCATGCGAGCAGCGTGCTCTCGGTGAGAAGCTGGCGGGCGAGCGACCAACGGCTCGCGCCAAGCGCTGCGCGCACGGCAAGTTCTTTCGCGCGTGAAACAGCGCGCGCGAGCTGGAGATTAGCGACGTTGGCACACGCGATGAGCAAGACGCAGCCAACGGCCGCTAACAACAGATTGAGACTGTTTCGATAGTCACCGACCGAAGCTTCCAGCAGCGGCCGCATTTGCAGACGACGCCCGGTGTTGGTGTCGGGATATTGTTTCGCGAGCGCGGCGGCGATGGTGTCGAGATCGGCATTGGCCTGCTGCATCGAGACACCAGGCTTGAGCCGGCCGAGCGAACTGAATCCGGGATGATTGCCACGTTGCAGCACGTTCTCGTCTTTGCGCAGTTCGGCCAGTGGCAGCCACATTTGGGTCAGGCGCGGGAATTTCACCGCCTCGGGCAGCACGCCAACGATCTCGCGCTGCACATTGTCCACCACGACGTGTTGCCCGAGAACTTTCTGCGATTTGCCGAAGCGCGTTCGCCAGAGGTTTTCGCCAATGAGCACAACCGGCGTGCTTCCTGCCTGATCGTCCGCCTCGGTCAAATCGCGCCCGAGGAGTGGCTTCATTTCGAGAAGTGCGAGGTAATTGAACGTGACGCGTGCGCCATTAATGCGATCGGGCTGCGCATCGCCTCCAATGGTGGCGAAATTGAAGGCTTCCCGCCTAACGAGCCCTATGTCGGTAAAGCTGTGCTGTGCCGCGCGCCAATCGAGATAGTTCGAATAGCTGACCGATCCGCTTTCAAATGTATTCGTCCGTTCGCGCAGCAGGATGAGGTTCTCAGGTTGCGGATACGGCAGCGGCCGCAGCAGCACCGCGTTGACGACGCTGAACATGGCGGTGTTAGCGCCGATGCCGAGGGCAAGCGTGAGCACGGCAATGGCGGTGAAGGCTGGCTGCTTCGCCAGCATCCGCAACGCGTAGCGCGCCTCCTGCAAGATCATGCGAGTTGGACCTCGTTAGCTCAGCAGGGACGCGCCGGTGTGCACACTTGTGTCGTTGCCACCCGAGCTGGCATCACGACCGCCTGAACGGCAGACTGGAAGATCGAGACTACAGCACTGCCGATGAGGAGCGCGTATATGAGCATCTCAACAACCGTGCGGTTCTTGTCTTCCGACTGGGATTGGATCACGAGATCGTAGGTATTCGACTTGTGGGTTTTCATAGCTGCGCTCCGCTTATGCAATGCGCGTGCCACGGCTCCGGCGACCGACGTAAGATTCCGGGAATCTGGATCTTAGATCTGCGAGCCCGAACATCTCGCGCCTGAATTTCATTCCGCCGTCGGGAAATCACCGTCCCGAAAATGGAATCCTGTAGCGGCGCTCTGCGAGCGCCGAGGGCAATTGCGGTGCGATTCGGCGGTCCCAACCGCCGCTACAGCAGGGCTAGTTGCAATGGAGGTCGGAGCTCGACGCTCCAGCTTAGCGATTGCGCCAGCTCAGCACCTCATGCCAAGCGACAATCGAGGGACGTTGCGCCACCTGACGGTCACGCCACAGCTACAACTCTTCTATAGCGGCGCGTCGATGACCGCCGTTGACCGCAACTCACAGGTTACTTTCAGTCTGCGAACGTGAATCATCTGCCGCCGGGGACGGACGGCAGCTACAACGTCCGACGGAGCTCTAGGCGCCGGCGCCGGCTGCTGCTTTCTTCGATTTCTTCTCAGGCGGGGCGGATGATTGCCCGTCCTTCTTGCCTTTGTGCGACTTCGACTCAGTCTTCTCAGGTTCTTCGTCAACCACCACTGCGGCATCGACCCACTCCAGATACGCGACGGGCGCCGCGTCACTCTTGCGCTGCCCGAGTTTGATGATGCGGAG